>NZ_JACJPB010000052.1:0-188169 GCF_014695825.1 Coleofasciculus sp. FACHB-542
CGATTTCTGGCAAACGAGTCATCAGCAGTGCAACTACTCAACTGAATCTAGCCTAAGATTTGCTTGATGCCTATCCAGAGGGATTTTAGATTCTCTTTATAAATCAGCTCTAAGAGCCGAGAACGGTTTGATTTAGCAGTTCAAGGTTCTAAAGATGGATTATGGGATTGGGATATAGCAACCAACGAGACCTATTTTTCACCTCAATGGAAGAAGATGCTGGGCTATGAGGAGCATGAGTTGCCCAATCAGATTGAAGAGTGGGAAAAACGACTGCATCCCGATGACCGCGATCGCGCGATCGCAACCCTTCAAGCTTATGTAATAAATAGCCAAGCTTCTAATTACGAATCACAGCATCGTTTGCAGCACAAAGATGGCTCTTATCGGTGGATTTTAGCGCGGGGAGCAGCGCTGCGAGATGGCAATGGCAAAGTGATTCGGATGGCTGGATCGCACACGGACATCACCCAGCGCCAGCGAGCAGAGGAAACTGCGAAAAAAGCCAAAGAAGAACTAGAATTCAGCTACAGCCTTGTGTGTGCGGTGATTGAAGGCACCCCGGATGCCATCTATGTGAAGGATCTTCAGGGTCGCTATTTGATGATCAACTCGGCGGGTGCCGCTATTTTTGGCAGACCGGAAGGGAAAATTATCGGCAAGGATGATACCGAGTTACTGCCTCTAGAGTTGGCACATCCAGTCATGGAGACTGACCGCCAAATCATGACGACGGGCGTGACTCAAGTTGTCGAGGAAACGATACTCACCAGAGGGATTACCCGGACGCTTCTTTCCACAAAAAGCGTCTACCGCGACCCCAAAGGGAACGTCATCGGTTTAGTTGGCGTAGCGCGGGAAATCACCCAGCGCAAACAAGCAGAGGAAGCACTCAAGAAAGCCAAAGAAGAGCTAGAAATCCGCGTTGAGGAGCGTACCTGCGAATTAAGAGCTGCCATTGGGCAATTGCAAAGCGAAATTGCCAACCGGGAAGAGGCAGAGGCGGCGCTGAAGGCGAGTGAGCAAAGATACCGCCATTTGGTCGAGACTTCCCAGGATTTGATTTGGTCGGTGGATAGACAGGGGCGATTTACATTTGTGAACTCTGCGGTTAAACAAATGCATGGATACGATCCCCAAGAAATGATCGGGCGTTTGTTCACCGATTTCCAGCCACCGGAACAAGTGGAGCAGAACTGGCAGATACATCTGCGCCTGCTGGAGGGTGAGCCGTATTTCCAATACGAGACGGTGCATCTGCGTAAAGATGGAACGCCGATTCAGATGAGCTTCAACGCGATCGCATCTAAGGACGACGCCGGAAACATCCTCGACACCACGGGCACTGCGAGGAACATCACAAGTGCCAAACAGGCTGAAGCCGCTCTGAGGGAGAGCGAACAGCAGCTTCAAGCAATTCTGGCTTACTCTCCAGCCGCTATCTACGTCAAGGATATTCAAGGTCGTAATATTTTGATGAACCGCAAGTGTGCCAACTTGCTCAACGTGGATGCAGAGGCAGTCAAAGGGAAGACAGAGTTCGAGTACTTACCTTATGAGGTCGCTGAGGCATTGCAAACCAACGATCAAAAGGTACTTGCGGCAGGGATTCCTTTAGAAAGTGAGGAAGTGATTCCTCAAGACGACGGCTTACACACCTACATTTCGATGAAGTTTCCGCTTTACGACGACAATGGTATGCCTTATGCAGTTTGCGGCATTTCCACCGACATCACCGAACGCAAACAGGCTGAAGTCGCTCTGCAACTATCGGAAACTCGATTCAGACAACTCGCTCAGCAGGAAGAACTACTCAACCGTCTAGCTAACCAGATCCGGAACACCCTCGATCTAGATACGATTCTAGAAACCGCCGTCGGGGCGATCCAAAGGCGGATGGGGATTGAGTCATGCACCTTCGCTTGGTATCGCCCCCATTCGTCACCCCCCGGATGGGAGGTTGTTAAGGAAGCGAGAACTTCCACCGAAGCGAACTGGCTTGGCTTCTATCCGGTGGGATTTTTTCCAAAGTTTGAGGAAAAAATGCTGAATTTAGAAATGTTCCGCCTGGATGAAGTGCAAACTCCGGACGATCCAGTCATTCCGCAAACATTACTCGTTGCAGGCACTCGGTCAGCGCTGGCGCTGCCAATACAGACACCGAGTGGCGAACTGGGTGCCTTGGCTTGTCATCGCCGGAACCAAGTGCAACCTTGGACGGACAGCGAGGTGGAATTACTCTCGGCGGTTGTCAACCAGCTAGCGATCGCGATTAACCAAGCCGAACTTTACACCCAGCAGCTTGATGCCGCTAGCACTGCCCAAACCAAAGCCGCTCAGCTTGAACACGCCTTGCGCGAACTGAAGCAAACTCAAGCTCAACTGATTCAAAGTGAAAAAATGTCCTCTTTAGGACAGTTGGTTGCGGGGGTTGCCCACGAAATTAACAATCCCGTTAACTTCATCTACGGCAATCTTTCATACGCTAATGCATACGCTCTCGATTTACTACGCCTGCTTCAGCTCTACCAGGAACACTATCCCCAGCCACCCGCTGCTATTCAAGCTCAGGCGGAAGAAATCGACCTGGTTTTCCTACTTGAAGACCTACCTAAAATCCTATCTTCTATGAAGGTAGGAGCTGACCGCATCCGCGAAATCGTCTTAAGTTTACGAAACTTCTCTCGTCTTGATGAGGCAGAGATGAAGACTGTCGATATTCATGAAGGCATCGATAGCACGCTGCTGATCCTGCAAAATCGTCTGAAAGCCAAACCGGATCGTTCGGGTATTCAGATCGTCAAAGAATATGGCAACCTACCCAAAGTTGAATGCTATGCGGGACAGATTAATCAAGTATTTATGAATATTTTGACGAATGCGATTGATGCCCTCGAAGCAGTTCATTGCTCGCCGTTCGCCGTTCGCGGCAATAAACCATCAGCGATGAACCCCGAAGAATCTCCAACAATTTGGATTCGGACTTCTACGGTGCAACCCAATCAAGTCAGGATTCAGATTGCTGACAATGGCCCAGGAATGACGGAGGAAGTCAGCAGTCGGTTATTCGATCCGTTTTTTACAACTAAGCCGGTCGGTTCTGGGACAGGTTTGGGGATGTCAATTAGCTACCAAATTGTAGATAAGCATAACGGTCAACTGAAATGTACTTCAGCACCGGGACAGGGTGCAGAGTTCTTAATTGAGATTCCAATTGAGCAACAAAAAAGTCAATTACTGGTGAATCAAGAAGTATAAAATGTGAATTTCTGCTGTATAGGACATTGCACACCCCCAAAAAATAAGAGCGATCGCTGTTTGCATCAATCTCTTAGCTTTTAGAGTGGATGCTATTTGGACTATAGCGTTATCATAAAAAACATTCAATTGTCATAACTCAGTCGGATTTGTCTTCCCGTGCAAAGTAACTTCAACAGAGATTCTGACTCTAGTCCTGCTATACAAGATAGCGATCCGGGTTTGCGAGCATTTGCTAACCGTCTTGCCAATAGTATCGAGCGAGATGTTTTAGTTCAAAAGACGACCGACGAGCTAAGAGATTTGCTTCAAGTCGATCGCGTAATTTTATATTACTTTTATCGCCAATGGAAAGGGCAGGTTACGTTTGAGTCCTTGAGGTCTAGAGAATACTCGATCTTCGGCTCAACAGGCCCTGATGATTGTTTTAATGATGAATATGCCGCCTTGTACCAAGCAGGAAGGGTACGAGCGATCGCAGATATTGAATTAGAACCGATTACCCCTTGCCACCGCGATTTTCTCCGCACGATGAAGGTACGCGCTAATTTAGTGGTGCCAATTCTAAATTCTGTTCGGTTGTGGGGATTGCTAGTTGCTCATAATTGTCAGGATGCTCGTACCTGGACATCATCGGAGCTTGAAGCAATGCAAAAAGCAGCAGAAACTTTGGCAACGGCTCCTTCAATCCGAGATAGCTAAGTTGTGCTATTTCTTCAATGATTCGTGAAGGCGAAATCCCCGATTTCGAGCGGGAAATCGGGGATATAAACCACTGGTATCTCAAAACTCATATCGGATTCTTATAAAAGTAACTGTAAAGGGGCTTGCTTTACCTAATTTTAGCCGATTTATGCTTGCAAAATGGTGGGGTAACAACTTTTTAGAATGATTGAGCGATCGCGCTCATTGCCTACTCGATAAATCGCCGGGTAAATTTCCTCTATTTCAGCTTAAATTCATCAAACTTTACCACCTCTGAGTCCAGTTTTCGCGTATCAAAACGGTAACTGCTTACCGTACCCGTTCCCGTGTCGAAGATGCTAAATGCCGTAATCTCATTACTCGCCACATACGACAATGGCTTCCCATCTTCACCCATTAGCGGCGCAATGGTCGGTACCACTGCTTCCAACCCATTCGGATCGCCCGTTACGATATCATTCTCTTGATACTCTTCTGGTACAGGTCGCTTCTTTTCGCCCAACGCCGCACCATAGGAGTTGCCGACATTCGAGGTTTCTAAAAAGTGCATCCCGCTAGAACTGACAAAGCGATTCCACAGGTGCGAGTGCCCATAAAATACTAACTGCACATTAGCAGCTTCTAGCAGTGGTACTACATCTCGGATAATGTAATCTGCTTCTCTAGGGTACTTGTAACGCACCGATTTAATATTGCCATTCCCATCTCGGTCGATCGTCTGCACTGGGTCGGTATAAGGAGGGACAATGTTATCGCCCAGTGAATGCGGTGGGTGATGAAACATCACGACTTTATACTTTGCTTTCTTAAAATCTGGGCTATTCAGTTCTTTTTCGAGCCAGGTGTATTGTTCGCTACCCTTGGCAATTGGCTCAAAGATGTGCTGCCCATATCCCCACTTTTCCGGGTTATTTAAGTGTTTTTCTCGTTCGCGGTATCTTCCCTTTGTCTTCTCCTCCAATCCCCAGTAACGCCACGCATTGGTCGCGTAAAGTACCACCAACCGCACATCACCAAATGTGACGGCATAATATTTTTTTCCACCCTTCTTGCTTTCGGGTAAAGTAAAAATTTCTTCGTAAGTATCGGTATTAAAAGAATTATCTTTTAACTGTTGAAGAGACGCGAAATTGCGCTTCGTGTCCTCACCGGGGTTTAGTTGCTCTGCCTTTTTTTCTTCTGCCTTTTGTGCATAAATTTCCTGAGCAGCCCAACGAGGATAGGAGTCATCGAACTGGTCGTTTAAGCTACTTTCCATCGAGAAGCGTCCCATCACCTCATGATTGCCAATCGCTGCAAACATGGGGGCGTTTTGAATTATCTGTCCACCCCGGTAAACCGTCTTGACACCATTGTGTTCAAGTTCATTGTGTTCAAGTTCGTAGTTGCTGCGACCTTGGAGACAAGGAAAGAAGGCACCCCCCCGATTGTCATCAAACCACTCGGAGGCACGGTCGGGAATGTTGACTAAATCGCCAACAAAGAAGACAGCGTCTACTTGCCCGACGGTCTCAACGACCTTCTGAAGATTGGCAGATGTCATCGGCTTGAGCTGGTGGTCGGAAGTCAGCAAAATTTTCAGTGATGTGCCCGGTGTGGGTTTGGGGGCGAGCGTGAATACCTTACTGCTAACGCTCGTACCATCTTCCCGCAGACTGGTGACGCGATAAGAAACTTGCGTGCCAGGAGTTAAGCCAGTCACCTCTGCTTCGTGCCGCCAGATGTCTCGGCTGGTTGGCTGCTGGTAAATCTGACCGTCTTGAGTCTGATTTCCTACCCGCGATTGACTATCCTCACGAGTGCGGCTGAGTTTGGTGGTACTGGCGACGACACTGCGAGCGAGATTCTCACCGTAGGCGACACGATGCTCACCAGCAAACTCAGTAAACCACACGACTCGCACGCTTGTTTCGGTCGGCAGTTGTAGAAAGGGATCGGTTAGCAGCTGGGGTTGAGATGTCATAACTGGCTGCTTAGTTAATAGGACAATTATTAGGGTAAGCGATGTCACAACCAGAAAAATAGCTGCCGTCAGCAGAGAGCGGCTGGTTAAACGTCTGAGCATAAGCGATCGCTCCACAACAATAACCGCGATACAGGCTCCCTACACGCTAAGCCATGAGCGTCTATGACTTAGCTTCTATGACAATGATGAGCGATTTTTTATCTCCCTCAGGAGAACTCGCCCCTTTCAACTTAACGGATTCTGCCGGACTAATCGGAGTGGCGGGATTCGAACCCACGACCTCAGCTACCCCAAAGCTGCGCGCTACCAACCTGCGCTACACCCCGGCACAGTCTTATATTCTATACCAGCTTTCTTAAAGCTGTCAAGATGCAATCAGAAAACCTTTAACATTTGAGCCGCTTGCATCAAACCCGGTACTGCTGCCTCATTCCAGCTACCCTCACCCCGCCGTCCCGTGTGGAGAATGAAACGAAGGCTGTAAGCATGGGGGTAGCCCTCTACTTCCATCCAAAGTAAGTCGCTTTCGGTTTCGCAGGCGATTTTCTCCTCATCCATCAACTCAGTCGCTATCTGGCTCATACTTTCTGCCAATTGTGCCAGCAAGCGACAAAACTCATTTAACTCTGCCTCTGTCAGCTCTATCGCCCAATCATCCCCACCAACTAACCCTTTAAACTCAGTCGTGTTAGGGTTCCAGCCAATGCGCCAGCCAACTCCACTTTTGATGAGACGTTCCATAAAAGTCATTAAAAATCAAAAACTAAAGCGCTTTTCTTACATTTTTAGTTTTTAATTTTTCCTTACTTGAGTAACTGAGCATCTCCTGGCTGAGGCAGTGCTAGCCCTCCACTGGGTTTGGGTGCTGCCTGTGGCTGAGGTGAAGCGCTGGGAGAAGGTACGGGTGCCTGCTGCTGAGAATTGGGAGTGAATAGACTCACGAGGACTTGAACTAAGGCGTCTCGTTGCGCTCGATTCAGGCGTTCAATGACCGCGCGATCGCTCTGCATGGGATTTTTCTGCAACGTATCATAACCCGGATATAGCGACTCCTGGATTAGTTCGTTTGCGCCCAGATAGTCCGCTAAGGTCAGTTTCCAGTCCAGCCGATAGTTGGGTGGACGTGACTTTACATAAACGTGATAGCGGATGATGCGACCTACTAGGGTATTTTCCGATGCCTGCTTGCCGGTTTCCTTACTGATGTATTGATTTTCTAGCGGCAAATCCGGTAGGCGTTGATAAACTTGCCGCCAGACATCCTGAGTTCCGTACATCTGGGCAATCGCAGGCTGTTCGGAAAGATGAAAAAGCGAGGATGAAGGATCAAAGATGCTTCCCCAAGGAAATAAAAACAGCGCCGTTAGAGAGGCAACGGCAAAACGTAGCATTCGCTTGGGAAATTTTCTGGTTTGTCGCTTCATCTTGCTTGTTGTTTTTTATCTAATCGCCAATAATTTCCGGTTGCGTTAGCTCATCGGACATTTCCAGAATCGCCCGCAGCACTGGCTTCATCATCGGATCGTCAACATTATCAAAGTCTTCATAGCGACGGCGCTTAGCGCGATTCGCTACTTGAACGGTAATCCGGTAGCGATTGGAAGCAGCACTCACCAGCTCTTCAGCCCGGAGTAAAACTTCGGTTGTATCAAACTTGAAACGCTTTTGCATCACGTTGGATTAGTTGTTAATTGTTGTTCGTGAGTAGCGGCGCACAGTCGCGCGACCCTCCTGTCACCTTGCACCCTTCAGTCTAGCAGGAGTCCCCAATTTTTGTGGCTGTTAGCACCGCCCGGAGATTCACTGAAGAATTTCTTTCAAGACAAAGAATCGTTTAATATTATGTAGATTCTTATCAATCTATCTATATCATTCTGAAAATAAGTTCGAGATTACAGTCCATGCAAACCCTTGTCCCTCCTACGATTAAGCCGTTTCCTGAAAGCGATCGCCATCCTCTGAAGCTTGTAGCACTGGGAGACAGTCTTGTTTATGGATTCGGCGATCCGGAAGGTGGCGGGTGGGTAGAGCGGCTGCGGCGTCGCTGGATGCTGCCGGATAGTCCGGGACACGTTCTCTACAATTTGGGTGTCCGGGGTGACGGCATCAGCCAAGTGCAACAGCGGTTAGAGCAGGAGTTTCGCCATCGCGGTGAGCTGAGAAATCGCGTACCCGATGCCATTATTCTATCAGTCGGGGTCAATGATTCGGCTCGGTTGGCTCGACCGACTGGGCGGAATTTTACCGACTTTGAAGTTTTCAAAGCAGAAATGGATTTGTTGCTGGAGCGATGTACTCAGAGCGCAACTGCAACGCTAACCCAAAGATTCTGTCCGGTACTCTTTGTGGGGATGGTGCCAGTAGATGAGGCGAAAATGCCGTTTCTCGACTGTTTTTACTACAATCACGCCGATCAATATCGCTATAAAGAAGCAACGCGGCTAGCGTGTCAGGCGCGACAGATTCCTTATCTAGATATTTTCGAGCTGTGGATGAATCGGGGTGAAGATTGGTGGCGATCGCATCTTACCGAAGACGGACTCCACCCCAATGTCGCAGGCTATCAGGCATTACTCCAAGATGTCCTCAACTGGGAGCCTATGCAACAATTGGCGAACGACCGTTTAGCGACAGCCTAAGCTGTCCCGCGTAGAAACACCCGTTACTGGGTTCACACCTTCTGCTCGCTGACAGAGCTGAGCCACTTCGTAGCGGTCAATTAGCGCATCCGTAAAATCAGCGCCAGTAATGATGGTGTCGTAGAAGCGAGTCCGCGTCAACGTCGCTTCCGTTAAAATCGCGTTGGTTAAATTAGCCTCGTCCAACGTTACTCGGTCTACCAAAGCCCCAGTCAGGTTTGCTCCTTCCAGATTTGCTTTTAATAACACTCCCTTGGTCAGAATCGCATTGGTAAGGTCAGCTCCCTGGAAGTTTGTTCCTCGCATTTCAGCTGCGACAAATACACCACCAACTAAATCAGCATTCGAGAAATCCCGATTTTCCAAATTAATATTGGTGTAATTAATTGTCCCTGCCTGAGCAAAAGCAGGAGTAGCGCTCAACATCACCCACAGCCATGCCAAAGCTAATAGCAAGATACCGCTAAGCACGCGCACCACAAAATTTTTAATTGCTTTTGAAGTTAAAGGTTGCATAGGATTAATCAAAAATTTAAAAAGCAAGTTGTTCTTTTTAAGGTTCTCCAGCTTCGTCTGCAATCAAAGATAAAAATAAGGCGGTTTTTCAATTTTTTATTGTACATTTTTCATTGTATCGAGCCAGTCTTCACCCACTCGTAGGGTAATCTCAGATTCCAAATCACCGATAGAAGCCGCTTCAATATGACCGACGCCCAGCACTCTTTTCAAAGCCGCTGCTTTTGTTAAATCGCCTTGCTGCACAATAATTTGAGTTTGGCGTTCGCGGTCGGGCCAATCATTGACAACATAAACATTTACAAATCCCTTCGCCGCCAGATATTCAGAAACGCGATAAGCGATACCAGGCTGCTCGGTGGCATTTTGGATTGCGATTCTCAGGGTGCTAAGAGAACGGCTTTCCTCTACAGAGGCAAGAGTCGTTTCTTGCCCAAAATATTGGCGCATGATGCGATCTCTCCCCCCGGAATCCAGAATCCAATAGCTGGCAATGTACTCCTGGGGGTCGCTGAATCGACCGGGCAACAACACCATTTTGAAATCATCTTGCTCCAAGTTGATGCCAAAATTTGCCAGCGCTAGGGTTTCTTCTAAGCTGAGATTCGTGTCAACGTACTTCCACATCACCCGGATCAGTTGAGGCAAGCGAGGCAATACGGCTGGGTTCGTCAGACGCTGCCGCAACGACTTGAGAAGGGCTTGCTGTCGCTGCACCCGACCAATATCGCCGTTCTTGTCATTCCGGAACCGCGCAAACTGTTCTGCTTGGTCGCCATTGAGAGTTTGCCAGCCTGGGGAAAGATCGATTTTGAGTTTTTGGGTTTCGTCTACATAGGACATCTGGCGAGGAACAAATACCTCAATGCCGCCCACCAAATCCACCAACTCCCGAAAGGCATCGGTGGTGACTCGCACGTATCGATCGATCTGGACGTTGTTTAGGGTACGGCTGACAACTCGTGCGGATAAGGCTGCGCCCCCGTTGACATTCGCCTGGTTGATCTTGTTAAAACCAACGCCCGGAATTTCCACTCGCGTATCTCGTGGAATGGAAAGCATTTTTACTGAATGGTCAGTCGGGTCTAACCGTAACAGCAGCATCGTATCGCTGTTGCCGGTGAAATTATCCGGCGAATTATCTGGTGAGTTGTGGAGGCGGTCAATTCCCATAACCAGGATATTGACGGGTCGCGCCAGACGGTACTGAAAACCTCGACCCCATCCCTCAGTCGCGGTCTTTTCTCCTGGAGTCTGGGAGGCAACGATCGGCGACAAAGGGGTAATCAGTGCTAAAGTTGCTCCCACTGTGGCAGAAACTGTTGCTGTAATGAGAAAGACAGCGATCCATAACAAGCGCCGCCCCAAGCTATTTCTTTGGGGCGAAACCTCATTTGCCACATCGCTTGTCTGCGATTGGGGTGAGGTATCGGAATCGTCATCAACGCCATCTGTACGGGGTTCCTGCTGATTGCCAGAACCTTTAGACATTTCGTGGTCTGGACTGGTTTGAGACTGTTTGATACCTTCTTCCACGTTTACCTCATCACCACAACCGCAGACTATATGTATCTTTCTGGAGACTTATTTCCAAGGTGGATTATAACTTCAGGTTCTCCATCTCCCAAAGGAAATGACATTGCAGCGGTACCTTAAGCTTGCTTCTACAGGTTGGTTTCTACAGAAAGTTGGGAGAAGTTGCACAAGGCGTTTGATCGGGAGCAAGCACAAAGGTTAAACAGCGATCGCGATCGCGTCAAGGTTAACATAGAGCCGAAAACAATAGGCTAAAGCCAAAAATGAATCAATCGCTAATCCCTGTAATTCTCGCCGGTGGTAAAGGGGAACGCTTCTGGCCCCTCAGCCGCAAGCACCGACCTAAGCAGTTTTTAAGTTTGGATGGCAGCGGCAAGAGTTTGCTGCAAGCGACTGCTGACCGACTGTTGTCTGTGGCTGGAGGCTGGGAGAAGCTATGGGTCGTTACTTCTGCTGTGCTGGCAGATGGGGTGAAAGAACAACTGCCCCACCTACCAGCAGAAAATTTGCTGGTAGAACCAGAGGGGCGCGATACTGCCCCAGCGGTCGCTTGGACAACACTGGAAATTGCCAAGCGGTATGGAGAAAACGCGGTTGTGGGCTTTTTCCCCGCCGACCACTGGATCGCGGATGAGAAGGCTTTTCAACAAACGCTGGAAGCCGGTGCAAGCTTGGCAGCAACTCAGCCGTCGATTGTGACGCTGGGGATTCAGCCGAATTATCCATCTACGGGCTACGGTTACATTGAGCAAGGGGAAGAAACTGGCAAGGTTGGGGAATTTCCTGCCTACCGCGTCAGCCGATTCACGGAAAAACCCGACCGCCCGACGGCAGAGGAGTTTCTGGCAACGGGTCGATTCAGCTGGAATAGCGGAATGTTCATCTTTCAAGCTGGGGTCGTCCTAGATGAACTCCGTACTTACGCACCGGAAATTATTCATCTTCTCGAAGAAAAAGGTGTCGAAGCGTACTCTCAGGTGCCGAAGAAGAGTATCGACTATGCGCTGATGGAGAAGACGCAGCTAGCTTATGTGCTGCCAGTGTCTTTTGGCTGGGACGATTTGGGAGATTGGAACGCCATCGAACGGTTGCTGAAAGGCGATAAGCCCAATGTAGAACTGGCGACTCACGTGGGAATGGATACGCAAGGGGCGATTCTCTACGCCGAGGGTGAGGATGAGGTAATCGTGACGATTGGGATGGAGGATGTGGTGATTGTGCGCGATCGCAATGTCACGCTGATTGTCCAAAAAGACCGCACCCAAGAAATCAAAAAGGTTCTTGAGTTGCTACGAACCGATCCGAAGCTTGAAAAGTTGCTGTAATCTACCCTCCAACGGAAGGCAGAAGTTGGAAGTATGAAGTATTAATAAGAGGGATGATGGCTAATGGCGAATTGCGAATTGTTCAAGACCCATTAGCCAGACTTCCATGATTCCATTAGCTATCCCTTAAAACCCGTGTTTTCCTTAACCCAAACCACTTCTCGCCAAAGAGAAATCCTTGAGGTCGTCTTCCGCAACGGTTGGGACTACATGAGACGGCTCTTGACCGGCGGCAAAGCTGATGAACCGAGGCTGCCGACTCCCGCCGTCCTTCGCAACATCTTAGTGGATTTGGGTCCCGTCTATGTCAAGCTGGGGCAACTGCTCTCGACTCGCCCTGACTTACTCTCGGCGGACTACATTGAAAAACTGTCAACGCTTCAATCTGAGGTACCGCCCGTGCCTTGGTCAGAAGTTGAAGTGGTGATTCGGAAGCAATTGGATCGTCCGATGGAGGAAGTTTTCAGCACCATCAACCCGGTGGCGGTTGCTGCTGGTTCAATTGCTCAGACGCATCGCGCCACCTTAGCAGATGGGCGGGAAGTGGCTCTGAAGGTGCAGCGACCTGGAATTGATGCGATTATCTCTCAAGATATTTCCATCATTAAAGGTTTAGCCGATTTAGTTGCTCGCACCGATATTGGGCCAGATATCGATATTGTCGCTTTAGCGAACGAATTTTCTAATGCTTTGCTGGCTGAGCTTGATTTTACCCAAGAAGCTAATTTCACCAACCAGCTACGCCGCAATTTATCGACCAGCCGCTGGTTTGACCCGAAGCAGGTGGTGATTCCGGAAATTATTTGGCAGTTAACCACCCAAAAGCTATTGGTACTGGAATGGCTAGATGGGGTACCGCTGCTAGAGGCAAATTTCGAGCAAATCAACGACGGTAAAAGCCCCAGCGACCAGCGGCGAGACATCACTCGGCTACTGTGTCGCGTTTTCTTTCAACAGTTGTATCTTGACGGCTTCTTTCACGCTGACCCGCATCCAGGCAATATTTTTTATCTGAGAGATGGTCGCGTAGCGCTGCTTGACTTTGGGCTGATCGGGCGACTAGACCCCCGGACTCAGCAGATTTTAACAGAGATGCTGTTAGCGATCGCCAATATTGATGCCCGTCGCTGTAGTCAGTTGACTTTGCAATTAGCTGAATCGGCTCAACCAGCAAATTTAGCAAAGTTGGAAAGTGACTTTGAAAAGCTGTTGCGAAAGTATTACAACCTGAGCCTGTCACAAATTAATTTGAGTCAAGTTTTTTATGAAGTGTTGCAAATCGCCCGCGACAATAAAATCCGGTTGCCTAGCAACATGGGCTTATATTCAAAAACGCTAGCGAATTTGGAGGGGACAGGGCATTTATTTGACCCAGACTTAAATCTCATCGAGGAAATTAAGCCTTTGATGACCGATTTATTTCGGCGTCAATTATTCGGAGATGACCCATTACAAGCTTTGTTGAGAACCGCTTTAGATATCAAAAGTTTGTCTTTGGAATCTCCCCGGCAAGTGGAGTTGCTGCTTGAAAGAATCACGACTGAAACTTTGAAGTGGAATATAAAGATGCCAGACATCATTCCATTTCGTCGCAGTTTGGAGAACTCTGCTAACCGCCTTTCCTTTAGTGTTGTCGTGGGTTCCCTAATTATCGGGGCGGCGATTATCTCCAGTAATGCTCAAACAGGAGGGGGGCTATCTTTATTAAGCAATGGTCTATTTGCTGCTGCTAGCTTCCTGGGTTTGTGGTTAATTGTGAGCATCCTACGTTCTGGGCGTTTGAAGTGATAGAGTTACTGTTGTCCGGGAAGTAACCTTTTTTTATCACGAATCAAGCTTAATAGGGCAATCCTATTTAAGGTATGAGAGCCTAACAGTTTTAAATCCCCGAATTCTTGAAGAATCCGGGGATTTCGCATTTCGGAATTATATAGAACTGCTAGATCAAGGCTATCTGCTCACCGATGTTTACAAACAGCCTCTAAAAGTCGGAGAATGGGCTATTAATTTAAAGTCACATACTTCTATTGATCAAAATAAAAGGCTCTCCTCTTTTGCTCGGCATCTTTCTGGTGTCGCTGACGCTACGCATCCTGGCAATTACCGTTCCCATCAATTCTGATGAAGTGCTGTGGATGACTCGCGGTAGCACCTTTATACAGAACTTGCTGGAGGGAGATTTAACTGGCACCTATCGCCGTCATCATCCAGGCGTCACCAATATGTGGGTGATTGGCAGCAGTATGTTAGCGAATTGTCGGTTGCAAAAGCACTTCCCAAGTTTGCTAGGTCTGAATCAGCCACTAGACCTAGATGCCTGTTTCAACCAAGTTCAGTTCCCCATCCTCTTCTACGTGCTGCCGCGCTTGCTACAGGGTGCGATCGCTTCAGCGTGTATGGTGTGTTTTTATATACTTGCAAAGCGGCTGTTAGGGCAATCCGTCGCCCTATGCTCTCTTAGCCTACTGTTACTAGAACCCTTCTTTTTGGCTTATCAGCGCTACCTCACGACTGACGCGCTCATGGCTGATTTTAGTATTTTGGCGTTGCTGCTATTTTTACTGTATCTGCGGAGCGATCGCTACCGCTATCGTCGCTTGCTTGTCGCCTCTGGGGTATTTATGGGACTGGCGACAGCGACAAAAGTGACGGCTCTATTTATCTTGCCTGCTGTTGCCCTCTGGATAGCGCTAATTGAGTCGGGAATCTGGCGACCCAGCTTCCCTCAAAGGGGTTGGAAGCAGCAGTTGGCGGATCTCAGGTGGTGGGGATTGAGCATTTTAGGGACAATCGTTCTAATTTGGCCTGCGATGTGGGTGTCCCCCTCCTATGTTGTGGCGCAGATTTATAAAGGTCTGTTGAAAGAGTCAGCCAGAGGCGTACTTTTCTTTTTAGGGCAAATCACTGATTCGCCGGGACTACTTTTTTATCCGCTAGTGCTGGCGTATCGTCTCTCTCCCGTGCTGCAAGTGGGGTTGCTGGCATTTTTAGCGATATTGTTAATCCCCAAGCTGCGGCGTCACCAAAAGAAGATGCCGGAAGTAACAGCACTCGCTTTAATTCCCTTGTGCGTGCTGCTGATCCTCTCAGTCAGCGACAGTAAGATTGACCGTTACATTAACCTTTTCTTCCCAGTGCTAGCACTGCTATCTGCGGTTGGCTGGCTAGAAATGATGATTTGGGTCGGACGCGGCGCGGAGGCACTGCGGCGTCGCTTCGGGAAGCATCGCTTCGGTAAATGGGGAATCAACCGAGGCGTAACCACAGCGATCGCGCTTTTCCTCTTCCAACTCATCGTCCTTATCCCCTACTATCCTTATTACCTGAGCTATTACAACCCTTTGCTGGGCGGTTCGGGTGCTGCCAAACACATATTTATGATCGGTCAAGGCGAGGGTCTCGACTTAGCCGCTAAATGGTTGAATCAGTCACCGAATGCCAAAGAAATCAAAGTCGCTAGTTGGTATAGTTCCTCATTTGCCGCCTATTTTCACGGTCAAACTTTACCGATAGAAAAAGATATCCTGCCCGATCCTCAACCTTGGACAACAGCGAATCGCGTGGTATTGTACTACAACCAATTCCAGCGTCAGTTGCCAGAACCAAAAGCGATCGCTTACTTTGTCCCTCAGCAACCGTTGTATGCGGCACGATTGCACGATATTGACTATGCACGAGTGTATCCTGGCCCAATGCCTTTACCGGAGGATTTAGAACGCATTCAGGTTCCGCTTTCTATATCTTTCGGCAAGCAAGTGCGATTGCTCGGTTATGACGTGAATACTTCTAAACTCTCGCCCGGTGAAGTGCTGGTATTGACATTCTACTGGAAATTTTTGGCACCGATACCCCCTGATATGACGATTAACATCAGTCTGCGCGACACGCAAGGAAACCTACAAAATCGTTCCGATGCACGTCCGCTGGATGGCTATTTTTTTACAGATAAAGTAACTTCAGGGACAGTTTTACGCGATGTCCATAAACTTACAGTTGCACCCGGTACACCCCCCAATCGCTACCGTCTTGAGGTAGGGTGGTATTCGCCCAGCAAGGGACAACAATTGGAAACCCACGATGCGGTCGGAAATTCCCCAGGAACCCAAGCAATCATTGGTGAGGTGGAGGTAATAAAGCCAGATACATAATATAAACGTTTGGCTAATTTCACTTATTACCTAAAACTCTATATAAGGTATGTCTGGTAGCTATTTAATTGAGAGCATCTCATTGTGAAAATTTATATAAACCCCTCAACTAGGATTTCTCCTTTTCTCTTTTCTCCCTCCCCGTTTACGGGGAGGGTTGGGGTGGGGTTCCGGAGTGCAATTAGTTTTTAAAATGTATTAAAAATATCCTCTCCATTTACCATTAGCCGCTCATTAATTATTGATTTTAGGCTTTTGCTACCTATAAAAGTAAAAAAAAATATTAAATATGACCTATTTAAAGAATATCTTTTTTCACCTAATCATACTATTTCTCTACGTTGGCTTCGTACTTGCAATTAGACCAGTCCAGCAAGCTTTTGAATTTGATTATGATGAGGGATTAAATTTAATAAAAGCGCTTTTATACTCCCAAGGCTTTTCTCTATATACCCAGATATGGAACGATCAACCACCTCTATTCACCGTCTTTTTATCCTACTGGTTTAATATATTTGGATATTCAGTTTTTGCGGCACGGGTGTTGGTTATACTCTTTTCAGCACTTCTAATCTGGTCTTTTTATCAAATTATACGCTTCTCTTTAGGAAGAATACCTGCCTTTGTCGCTACAGTATTACTCTTCACTTCATGGTTATTTCTTAGACTCAGCATTTCCGTGATGATTGGGATTCCCTCTTTATCTCTGGCAATGCTCTCTGTTTATTTGCTAACTCTCTACAAACGGCAGCGTCGTAAACGTTTCATTATTTTATCAGGAGCCGTTTTAGCAGTATCTTTGCAAACGAAACTATTTACTATATTTCTGGTTCCTTTAATGATTTTTTATCTGCTGGATTTTAAACTCCGAGAACCGGAGGGAAGTAAATCAAAAAACTTCTTTCCGTCCTCTGTTTTATCTCCTCTGCTTTTATGGTTAATTTTTATTGCAGTTATCTATCTAGGAGTTAGCTTAATTTTTCAAGCTTTTAATTATGAACAGCTAGTTCAAGCACACTTGGGAGAGAAAGTTCAAGGTCAATCAACAACCTTTAATAATATTGAAAATTTACCTTACTTTCTTTATCAAGACTATGACTATGTATTTTTGGCATTCATTGGTAGTCTAGCAATTTTATTTAAAAAACAAAGAGAGGGGATTTTTCCTATAACATGGCTAGTGACTGCTAGCCTAATTCTCCTCAAGCATAAACCTGTTTGGTATCACTACTATCCTTTACTGGCGATTCCTATCTGCTGGTTAGCTGCCTATGGAGTTGCTTTAGTAATTAATTTGTTTCCAAAAGGGTGGAATTCTAATCTAAAATCGCTAAATTTCAAAAAGCTAATTTTTCCCGTCTTAGCAACAGCGCTTTTGATTGTGTCGATGATTGCGATTCCTGCTAAGCCTAAAGGAAGACCACCGAAAAGTCTTGAAGTTATGAATCTAGTCTTGAAACACAAAGATTCTACTCAATGGATATTCACAGATCGCCCCATATACGCTTTTTATGCGGGTTTGCCGGTTCCTCCAGAACTTGCCGTTATGTCAGATAAACGATTTAAATCGGGAAATTTGACTTTCGATGATATTATTGCTGTTTTGACAAAGTATCGTCCCGAACAAATTGTCCTAGCAAGATGGATTGAAACATTTAAGAGTAATAGTCAATTCAACACTTACATCGACGAAAATTACTCAAAGACTTATCAAGATGACAAAGGGACGGTAGAACATTATTTATTAAAGAAATCTTCCAGTTAGGGAAATTGCGACTGTTGCTCGAAAAGAGATGATAGTGGATTCCCAAACGCAGCGCTACCGTATTTAATGACTGGGACTTTGCCATAAAGCGAGATATCTGCGAACCACTCCGGCTTATTTTGCAAGTCAATCTCGATCAGTTTAAACTCTACACCTTTCTCAAGCAGCGCCAACCGCGTTCGATGGGCATAGGGACACACGCTTGCGCTGTAGATTTCTACTTCAGCCATGACTTTATCGTTTGCTAGTTATAGCTTGATTGTCACTTTTTCAGCTGAGTTTGTGGGTAGTTGGGGAGGATGCGAGAAGGGATCGCAGTTTCAGAAATTATTAGTCATTCAGCCTTATGTAGCTGAATCCTATTTAAAATAGATATTTATACATCGATTATCTTAGCCTTGAAAATAATTAATGCTTCCAGTCGATCAATAGATTTATAGGTTAATGCTGTTTCTAATCCCGCTGTAGCGCCCAATTCCTCTCCTTTTTTCAAAACAAGCCCTGTAATTCTCTTTAGCGTTTTTAACTTAGAGCCTGCAATTACACCAAATAAAGCTTTTTGACCAAGCTTTCTGAAGTTATCGTCGTAACTAGTATCCAGGGGCACCGTTAACTTATAGTCAATGTTATTAATAGTTTCATCTGCGCCTGATAACATCGCATCATTATCAGAAACTAGAATCTTAAAATTTGAGTAAACTTCTGCCCCAATTGCATCAAAAACATCTTGAGATATACTTAGACCTCCATCTCGTCTTATCGGCTTAGTATTTAGTATGGTTTCTGTAAGGAAAAGAACTATTTGTCTTAGTTGTTTTAAGACTTTTGTGACTGTTTTTCGATCCTGTAATTTATAGGGAACCAGAACAGGCTTTCCCTCTTTGGCATGAAACAAGCTACAACGAACCTTATAGATATCTGTAATTGTAGCTTTTTCAAAAGGTTTATTTGTTTTAAAAATTGGACTTGGCTGCGTTAAAATTCGCTTTAACCAGACGCATTCTTTCTCGTCTTTTCTTTTAGGGTCTATATAGCTAACAAGCAACTCTAGTGATAAATACATATTTCGATATGAATCAAATAGATCGTTAGTTGCTTGTGCTAATCTCAGATATCTTAGGCTTTCGTGGTATTCTGTTTTCTGAATTGGCGGCGGAGGAATTATATTTCCGGATGAATCTCTTTGAAATCCAAAAGCAGAACATTTTAGGTTATGATTGCATACAAATATTATTCTCAAAATTTGAGTTGAGCCTTCGCGCCACCATATCAGATGCTCTTCAATACTATTATTACAAACAGATAAATCTATCCCATGATTGATAGAAAGTAAGTCAAGCCCTATTTGTACATATTCATATGCTAGCTCAAAAACTGTTGACTCTGTTGCATTTTTGCCTCTAGCAACTACATAAGGGCTACTTGAACACACTTCTATTTCCCAATCTGGATTAACTTGGATTACTCGATTATATGTATGACGTTGAGTAAGAATAAACGCCGCTCCTGAATCAAGTTTTAAATTTTTATCAACGAGTGCAACGCCTGCTAATTCTGTCATATTTTATAAGAATTTTTTTACAAATAATTTAGCTGAATAACCTTCCTACAAAAGTTTTTGTAGTATTCTATCTTTTAGGAAAAAGCAGCTAACCCCGTTTTGTAGTACAATTGTAGCACGGATGGTGCTAACCATTTGGTGAATGATACCAAATTCTATCTAATTACTTATCCTCGGTGTGAAGGTACCTAGAACAGAGAGAGGAGTGCGATCGCTCTCCCGGATTGCTTGGCATCAATAGCGATTTGGGGAATACTTCATCTAGATTCTCGTTGACGATAGTGGATTCCCAGACGCGATCGCTATCGTTACTGGTTACGGCTTAATTTTTACCTTTGCCATGAGTCACTGACTTAAGCCTGAAGCTCGTAGGCTGGATTTCCTTCGACGAACCCAGCCAAACCCTTTGAAATGTTGGGTAACGCTTAGTCGCACGGAACAAACTTACGAATTCTCGCATTTCTCCTTATGTCAGTGCCATTTCTCTATAAACGCTCACCGCTACAAATAGCTTAATACTCAGCATAACTGGTTGTTTTTATCTATAAATATTTAGTAAAGATTGTCTATAAAAAAATAAAGATTTAGTAAAGGTACGCCTCTAATTGAAAGTTGTTTCGCTTTACTAAGTTTGTTTTATATCTATCAGCTTTCGCTAATAGCTTATAGCAGTTATTGAAACAGTCAGTCCTTTGATAGAAGTAACAATCCGCTCTTGAGATAGAGCCATTCGTGCGTTTGCAAAAGTTATTCTGAAAACAATTCAAGCAAAAGTAGCGAATCAAACTACAACAAAGCTAAGAATTCTTTTTTGAAAGAAAGTGCGTCACGCCGACAGACTTTCAAGGTTCTATTTTATCTACATTTTTTTGGAGTTTATCAACAGCTATGACTAATCCAAAGGATTACCAAACTTATAACCGTGAAGTTCGTCAGGATTCTTACAATGACGCTAACGGTCATACTCACACCAACGTAACGCGAACAGAAACAGTTAATAATGGCGTTGTTAAACCTAACGCTGACTCGTACCGGGATGGTTACGTTAGCGGGCGAGTCTCCGAGCGCAGCTACCAAGAAGAGAATTTAGCGGTTCGGGATAACAACAATGCCGCGAGTGGCTTGGTAATTGGCTTGCTCCTGACTTCGCTGGTAGGCTTGGCCGCTGGTACTTGGTTCTTTTTAAACCAACGGAATGAGGCACCCGCTCCGGTTATCCCAAATATTGTGGTTCCTAGACAACCAGATGCCAAGCCAGCTCCTGAAGCGAAGCCAGCTCCTGAAGCAAAGCAAGCTCCTAGAAAAGAAACCACGATCATTGAAAGAACTAGGGATGTTTTGGTTCCAGTTCCTCAACAGCAAGCTCCGGCACCTCAACAGCAGGCTCCGGCACCTCAACAGCAAGCTCCGGCACCTAACATCAACATTACTGTGCCCAATGCTGAGCCAAAGCAGCCTGAGGCTCAACAAGCACCTTCGACACAAACTGCTCCCACACAGTCCGAAAGTGAGAGCGATCGCACTCCAGCTCAAGACGAATCGAGTGCAACAGATTCAACATCCAGCAGTCAACAAAACCCTGCTGCCGATAGTCCGGAAGCTCCTGGTCAGTAACAGCCATAAAAAAGCCGCGATCGTCTTACTTCAAGCGTTAATAGTTTGAAGGAGAATAGCCTCAAAGTGAATGGCTTTGAGGCTATATTTTATGTTTGGTAAAATACCCACCTAAAGAATGACAATCAGCTTTACTACCCACCCCTCACATAGTTGATGAAGCAGGGGGAGAGTTTTCATGGTGGGTTATTTCTGCCGAGCTGGTCTTGTTCAGACATGAAGTAAGCTGCTGTTGAGTGCAAGCACTTTTATAGAAAGCTTGAAACCAAGACTTCTGCCTGCTTGCGTGACAATTCATTGCGACCATCAACAATTTGACAATTGGGCAAATAAATATGTATTTAACACACCCAAGCCGGGAAAAACGGCTAAAATTTTAATCTAATTTTTTTAACAGAGGTCTATGAATAACTCCTCTAACTTCGTAATGCTAAAGAGTGCGGAATGGAAGTTTTGGTTAGGCTGGATTGCTTTATCTACTATAGGTAGTTTGCTTGGGATTGTTACTGGCTTTTTTGTAACACTTTTGACTGGAGGTTTTGGCAGCAACGGATTTCCCTTTGGCTGGACTGTTGTATGGGCTATTTTGGGTTGCTTCCAATGGTTGTTGCTCAAGCGGCGAATTAAGAGATCGAGTTTGTGGATTGCAGCGTCTGCTATAGGCGGGGCGGTAGCTTTACCAGTATGTGTGCTAGCGAGTTACTCTATATCTACAAACGCACTATCTGATTTTTTTAGTGACTTTATATCATTGGATCTAAGTAATTCGTATGAGCTTTTTAGCCTATCTAAGATAGGTGCAATAAATGAAGCAATTGTTGGAACTGCACAATGGTTCTTGCTGAAGCGACAGATTTCGAGAGCGGGTTGGTGGATTCCAGTTTCTGCGTTAGGCGGGGCAATGATTCTACCTCCGATTAGTGCTGCAATTAAAGGTTTAGCTTTGGTTTTGATGTTTCGGCAGACAACATCAAAACCAGATAGCTATATTCAAGAATGACCAATAATTCGCTAACGCACAGTCTTCGTTACGCTACTCCAACTAACTTAGCACTGAGATCCCACAGCTTTTGAGCTTTGTTATCATCGCTGGCTTCGTCAGAAACCTCTTGCACAAAAGACTGACGACCGGGTTTCTGGCGATTTCCCCAACTCCAATACATCCCGGATTCCTTGTATTCAGGATCGGCAACAATCGCTGCAACCCTTTCCCCTGCCAACTCCTGAGACACGTATCCCCCGGTGATGTTCTTTTGGAACAGCGGAAAGATTTTCCGAAACAGAGGATAGTGGTTGCGGAATAGGGGCGTATCTGCAACGCATCCCGGATAGAAGGAGTTAAAGGTAATGCCTGTGGAAGAGTGATAGCGCCGATGCAGTTCCCGCATGGTTAAAACATTGCAAAGCTTGCTATCTTTGTAAGCTTTGCCTGGTTTAAACTTCTTGCCGTTAATCATCGCAATCGGTTCTTTGAAACCAGCTTCAAAGCCCTGGAGATTGCCTAAATCTGGAGGCGCTGGAATCGGAATCTTACCTCCCAACTCCTTCGGATTTGCCGTCACAGTTCCCAAAATTACAAGTCTGCGATCTGGATAAGAGGACTTTTTCAGATCCTCCAGCATCAGGTTGCACAGCAGGAAATGACCGAGGTGATTCGTCGCCACACTCAGTTCATAACCTTCGGCACTCCGCATAGGTTCTTTTAATAAAGGTAGATAAACTGCGGCATTGCACACCAATGCGTCCAAGGACTTGCCGCTAGCTCTGAAGTTATTCACGAACTGGCGAACGCTCTCCAAAGAAGCTAGGTCAATTTGCATGAGGGTGTAGCTGTCTTGGGGGATTTCCACTGTTTCGGCAGCTTTTTTCCCCTTCTCCAAATCCCGACAAGCCATCACTACGTGCCATCCCTTTTTGGCAAGCGCTTTTGCACCGTACAAACCAACCCCTGACGAGGCACCCGTGATTACAACTGTTGGCTTCCGATGTGATTCCATTGTGTTTAGACTCCGTTGACCGCCGTTAACTGTCTCTAGGATCTAGGATTTTACACCACTGGGTCATCAGCTCTTATTTTTCGAAGTGCGCTGTTATGAGTATCTTGGGGAAAGTTTTCTATCCATACTGGTTTTGCAATCGTTCATCAACAACACCAATTCAGTAGCGATCGTACCAACAATTTTGTAACTACCTGGCGATAGCGTACTTGACTTGCTAATACCATTCAGCAGCGGCAAGCAACGCGAACTTCGCCAAATTTAGCTTTATCTAATAGCTCTGTTTTACTTAGAGCGTTCAGCGTAGCGATTACCGTTTAACAGACTTTGAAGAATAAGCCCTGAGTTGATGAAAAGTACCCCAACCATTCCATTGTCCGTCCGGTGGTTCCCAATATTTGACATATCTCGCAGCAGTCGGTTTGATTGCAACATCAATATCAAGTTTATTAAAAACAGTTGTTGGAGCGTAAGGATGAACAATGTTAGAAACTAACTGCCAAGACTTGTTATCTGTTGATACTTCGACTCGAAATGTCAAGGAATTCTTAAACGCGCCATCCCAATCGATGTTATAGCCGACTCCATTAAGTTGATAAACGGAACCCAAATCCACAACTTGAAACGTGCCCTTACCATTATTCGTTTCATTTCCCCATCGACCTAGCTGTGGATAATTTGTTGTTGTTTTGTAATCCACATTATCATTGGCATTGGCCCAACCTGGGTAAGTAATTCCTCCGCCTCTGGCAATCACCTGTTTTTTCGCAGCAACGTTAACCCCTGGAAAGTTAAGTTTTTTTGCAACTTTAACTTCTCGCTCGGGTTGAGCTTTTGATGGAAGCGGGGAGGAGTTTTTTAAGCCTTGGGTAGATTTAGAACAACCAACTAGCGTGAAAGCGACAAGAAAAGCAAAGGCAGATAATTTAACACCTTGTATTCTCATTTTATGACTCGATTGGCTTTTCGCAAAATTTAATTCGCATTTACCTAACATAGATAGTTTTTATCCATTTAGTAGGGAAATGGAAATAAAATTTTATTGGTTTTGATTAGGTTAGAGTAATCAAAAGCCCGGTCGAGTCAAAGCAGCAGCGTGGTGAGCGAAATGATCGCCGATAAATGAGGCAATGAAATAGTAACTGTGATCGTAACCGGGTTGTTTGCGGAGAGTCAGGGGATGATTTACCTCTGCACAAGCTTGTGCAAAAACGTCGGGTTGCAATTGTTCGCCTAGAAATCGATCGGCATCTCCCTGATCGAGCAAAATGGGCAATCTTTCTGGAGCAGATTTAATTAGATGCATCGGATCGTAAGCTAGCCAGTCAGATTTATTGTCGCCCAAATAATTTTGAAACGCTTTTTGTCCCCAAGGGACAAGGCTTGGGGTAACAATTGGAGAAAAGGCGGAGACACTTTTAAACATTCCGGGATTTTTCAGGGCGATCGCTAAGGCACCATATCCGCCCATTGAATGTCCGAAAATGCCCCGAATTGCCATGACGGGGAAATTGGCAGCGATCGCTTCCGGCAGTTCTGAAACTACATAGTCATACATCCGATAATGCCTTGCCCAAGGCATTTGCGTTGCATTGAGATAGAAGCCTGCACCTGTTCCCAAGTCCCAGCTATCTTCTTCTCCAGGGACATTACAGCCGCGCGGACTGGTATCGGGAGCAACCACAATTACACCGTATTGCGCTGCAAATTGCTGTGCGCCTGCTTTACTGATGAAATTTTGTTCTGTGCAAGTTAGTCCACTCAACCAATAGAGTACGGGACACGACTGCGTTTCAGCTTGGGGAGGAAGATACACGCCAAAATTCATCTCGCAGTCGAGTACCGCAGAGTGATGGCGGTAGACAGATTGCCAGCCACCGAAACTCCGGTTGCGGCTGACTAAGGTGAGGTTTGTCGGGATGGGTTGGTTCATGACTGATAATGCTGCATACCAAGTTCTGCGCGATCGAGAAGAACCCCACCCCCAGTCCCTCCCCGCAAGCGAGGAGCGGAGCTATAGGCTAAGGCTATGGCGGGGTGGGGTTCTCTTAATTATGGGCAAGGCGGACATGATATTACGAATACAGAATCACAGAACGAATGCTCTTACCCGCATGCATCAAATCGAACGCTGTGTTAATTTCCTCTAGTGGCATCGTCTGAGTAATGAATTCATCAAGTTTAATTTCGCCTGCAAGATATCGTTCTACATAACCGGGAAGTTGCGATCGCCCTTTGACTCCGCCAAAGGCAGAACCCCGCCACACGCGCCCCGTAACCAGTTGGAACGGACGAGTGCTAATTTCTTCTCCCGCACCCGCAACCCCAATAATGGTTGATTCTCCCCAACCTTTATGGCAAGCTTCAAGGGCAGCTCGCATCAAATTGACATTGCCGATGCACTCAAAGGTATAGTCAGCACCGCCATCCGTGAGTTCGACAATCACTTGCTGAATTGGCTGCTCGTAATCTTTGGGATTGATGCATTCCGTTGCGCCTAACTGCATTGCCAGTTCAAACTTACTAGGGTTGATATCTATGCCAATAATCCGCCCTGCTTGAGCCATTACGGCTCCCTGAACGACGCTTAACCCAATTCCCCCCAAACCAAACACCGCAACCGTTGAGCCTGGTTCTACTTTCGCCGTGTTCAATACAGCACCAATGCCTGTAGTAACGCCACATCCTAAGAGGCAAACTTTTTCTAACGGCGCGGCTTTGTTAATCTTGGCGATCGCAATTTCGGGCAATACGGTGTATTCGCTGAACGTACTGGTGCCCATATAGTGATAGATAGTTTCACCGTTCTTGCTGAAACGGCTAGTTCCATCAGGCATCAATCCTTTGCCTTGCGTGGCGCGGATTGCCTGACACAGATTCGTTTTTCCAGACAGACAAAACTTGCATTGCCCGCACTCTGGCGTATACAGCGGAATTACATGGTCGCCTGGTTGCACACTGGTGACGCCAGCACCCACTTCTTCCACAATCCCGCCGCCTTCATGCCCCAAAATCGTTGGGAAAATGCCCTCTGGATCTTTACCAGACAGCGTAAATGCATCCGTGTGGCAAACGCCTGTGGCAACAATCCGAACCAAAACCTCTCCAGCTTTTGGCCCTTCCAGGTCAATTTCTTCAATTTCTAAGGGCTTGCCAGTTTCCCAAGCGATCGCCGCGCGTGTTTTCATCGTGACTTCCTGCCAATTTTGTTCAGCACTACATCATCCCGAACTTTGTCCTAGATAGCGAGCGCTGTAATTCTTACTTTAGCGATCGCAGTTCGTTTCGCGGGTGAAAGCGACCCAGAAGTTTTAAAAATACGTTTGTAAACGCCCCCTCAATCCAAACATTGCTTGAATTAAGCCGGCTTTCTTACTTGTGGCTTAGGATAGGCTTGCAAAATTCTTACTTCGGGTAAATAAGGATGTGGCACAAAAAAAGTTTGTGGTGGATCTTGGGAGGATTGGGAGGAAGTGCGATCGCTATCTTTGCCCTACTCAATTTCTCCCACTGGCATCGTCTTCGTAGGTACGAGAAGATTCCTGACTTGAGGGCTGTGCAATGGAGTGGTAAAAACTTAGCTGGTGCCAATTTTTCCCGCCAAATTTTCCGAGAGGCAAATTTATCGGAGGCAAATCTGCGACGGGCAAACCTCCAAGGGACAGATTTCTCTGGTGCGGCTACTCGCCTGATTGACACCGACTTACGGGAAGCAAATTTAACTAAAGCTTTACTCTCCGGTACTCAGGCTACCAGAGCCAATTTCTCTGGCACAATCCTCCGGGAGGCCGACTTAAGCAACGCTAGCCTGAATGGTGCGCGTTTTAGAGATGCTGATTTGCAGGGAGCAATTCTGATTGGGGCAAAACTGGTAGGAGCTGACTTCAGCGAAGTGAAGCACGATCCGGCTTATCTCGATCGAGCGGATTTGACCGATACGGGTATTACAGGATTTCGCGATACACGGCTTTGCAACGCCACTATGACAAATGGTGCAATTTCTAAACAGGGTTGCTTTTGGCCTTCCTACGATTTGAAGCAAGCAGCACAAGCTCAGGATTGGCGCTGGATGGATTCGGCAACCAGTTATCTATTTCGAGAGGCGGTGATTCCTGGGGATGCCAAGGCACTTGAGCAGACTGTAGACGAGATTACACCCGAACAAATCCGGGCGATGCCCTGTAAACATCTCAAAACTCTAGACCAACTTTGGCGACAAGCAAGCGGCGATCGCTTTGGGTTCGGCATTCAGCGGCAAATTTGGGAAAGTTCTCAAGTAAATCGAGATTACACCAAGTTCGGAGAAGCTGTGGGATGGAAGCAGAACGGAACTTGGCTCAAATTTAATGATTTAAAGGCTAAAGAGTCCGCTTCCAATGGCAGTGTTCTCCCAATCGGTCATTTTCCCCGGCACTCTTGGCAAGTTCTGGAACCTACTAAGACCGAGCCTACTCGCTTTCGCCGTGTGGGATTTGGGGAATGGATGGCACGACTTAAAGCCTGTGGAATTTGAGCGGCTCCCAGTCGTTAATCTCAAACGCCTTCAAGTGATGTTCCGACGAGTCCCTAATGGTTCCGAAATTCCCAAAACTTGCTCTTGTCAATTCGGAGTCGTTATGAGCGTGGTTAATTTAACGAAGTCATTAAGAGTTTGACTTAAACAAGGTTAAGTAAGGATATCTATGAGCGATCGCGAAAAGTTGACCACAGCCACAGGTTGCCCAATTGCTGATAACTAGAATTCCCTAACAGCTGACCCGCGTGGTTTTCTGTTGATGCAGGATGTGCAGCTTCTAGAACAGATGCAGCAGTTCTATATCGATATTGTTACTCATCACAGCACGCTCTCGGCTTTATTTTGTCATCGCAGTCGCGACCCTCTTACTGAGGATGACTTAAACGTATAGCAGTTTATAATCTGTCCAACTAAACCACCGCATTGAGATTAAGCGCTGATTGATTCACCATTTGCATCCCAATTTTAGTTTGCTCTAAACCACTTGCTGTTTCTACCGATCCTTGTTTCAAATTATTCATCACTTCTACCACTTGCTCAATCGCCAGAGCTTGCTGCTTAGCAGTGAGAGAAATTTGCTGACTGCGTAACACAACATCATTAATTGCTGCTATTGAGTCCTGTTGATTGTTTAAAACAACTTCCTCAATCGCTTGAATTACGCTACCATACGCTTCCAACACAATATCATTAATTGCTTGGGTAACATTTGTAGAAGACTCTAAGACAACATCATTAATTGCTTGAGCCACTTTAGCAAAAGCATCGGCTGTTTCTCTAGACATTTCAATAGTTTCATCGGCATTCTTCTTCCCTCGTTCCGTCACTACCACTGTTAAATTTATTGCCTTTTGAATATCGGAAATCAGCGTATTAATCTTTTCTGCTGATTTTTTGCTTTGGTCGGCTAATTTGCGAATTTCGCTAGCAATGACTGTAAAACCTTTACTGTTCTCCCCTGCACGTACAGCTTCTACTGCGGCATTTAATGCCAGCATATTTGTCTGATTAGATATGCCTGTAACTAAGGCGCTAATGTTGCCAATCTGATTAGCTTGTTCGCTTAAACTCACAATATGGTCTGCGATCGCGACAACTTTTTCTTTCAATTCTGACATTCCATTTACAGTTTTTATGACAGATTGATTGCCCGATGCAGCTAAGGATAGTACCTGCCGCGAACCTGTGGCTGATGATTCTGCTAAAGCTAATACTTGATTTGCACCTTTGGTTGATGATTCTGCTAAAGCTAATACTTGATTTGCACCTTTGGTTGATGATTCTGCTAAGACTAATAGTTGTCTTGCACTTTCTAGCGATGCCTCTGCTTGTTCTGATGCTTGCCGAGCTGATGCATTTAATTCATTCATCGTTGCACAGGCTTGATTAACGGCAACAGCTTGGTTGGTTGCTATACGTTCTTGTTCTTCTACAGCAGTAGAAATTTCTGTAGAAGAACTAGCCAGCGCACTAGTCACGTCATTAATCGGTCGGACAACCTTTTTAGAAATAAACCATAAAGTAAAACAAGCTAAACCTATTGCAGCAGCAGTGCCGCCTAAAGAAATAAAATTTGATATTTCTTCGGCTCGTTTAGCTTCTTCTTTCCTTTTATCCAGTAGTTCATTTTCTATGGCAATCATTTCGCCAATCTCTTCGCGAAGATGATCCATAACTTGCTTCCCTTTACCAGAAAGCACTAAAGCTCTTAATTCTGTTTCTTTACCTGCTTTCTTTAAAGAAATAGTTTCCGCTAATTCTGAAATTTTTTCTTGAGACAAATCTTCAACATTAGCCAAATTTTCCAATTGTTTGGGGTTGTCTTGTATAAGTTTTTGTATTTCCTTGAAATCTTTATTTATTATTTCAAGAGCTTTATTATAAGGTTCCAAAAAAGTGTCTTTCCCCGTAATAATGAAACCTCTTTGCCCTGTTTCTGCATCAACTAGATTTTTTTCCAACCCCCCCAGTTTATCTTTAACCTCATAAGTGTGTGTTACCCAATCTACTGCTTCTACCAAAGTATTTGTACTGATTTTAGAAGTAATACCTATACCAACCATCAGTGCCATAATTGTCCCAAAGCCGACTTGGGTAACTTGACCGAGCTTAATTTTATTTTCCATATCTAGCTATCTCAATTAATTGCTTATTGATATATTAACAATCAGCAAGTTATTGACAGCAACCGCAAAAATACGGTATTTCCTTGTTAATCTAAATCAGTCCTTAATAATTCTTAATAAGCAATATTTTTTTATAAACAGATTCAGGTTTGAGCGAGTCGAGATTAGTTTGTTTAAATTTGAGAGAACAAGTCATAGCATTTTTTTTGCTTTACAGTAAATTTAGTAAAAAAATTAACAATTACTAAGCAAACACGCAAATCAGCAAAGTATTTCTGTAGTTAATTGATGGGCTGAAAACTTGAGATGTAAGAGACAGTTGGTAAATAGATATGAAGCGAGTATATAGCAGGAGATCAAATAATCGATACAAGATGCAACAAATGAGTCAACCCTTTTACGACAGTGACTTTAACGATGAGGAACAGCAACAGATTGAACCTTTTTTACTCCGTGCCAAGCCTTTTTGTAAACACTGATTTGTAAACACTGAGAGGTTAACTTACGAGAGATTTTGAATGCTATTGTCTACCGAGCAGATAATGGAATTAAATGGCGCAATTTGCCCCGCGATTTTCCAGGGTGCCAAACAGCCTATGGCTACTATCGTTTATGTAAAATTGGACATCTGGGAGCTTTCTCAATCCAGCCCTGGTGCAGCAAGTACGAGTTAGCAAGGGACGGCAGGCTCAAGCCAGTTTAGCCATAATTATCCATTTAAGAAGAGCCTCTGCCATACTCCGACGCAGGCAAGAGCCTTTTCGGCGGTAGGCATAGGCTGTTATTGACATGATACCGAGTATCACCATACCGTAAAAGATGTACTTGACTGGCTTGAATTGACCGAATAATCATCCTGCAAACATTGGCGATCGCACTCAAGCAGCGAGAGGGTCAAAGTTGCGATCGCCTATTTCTGCTTTAGACTAACTGCCATCTAACTGGTTTGTGCGAATAAAATATCACCTAGCGATCGCTAGTCCTTCCGTTGATGGACTAATCCCCGCTAATCTCTACTAACATCTCGCCTGAGCGCAAAAGCTCCAAAGCGTCTGGCAATGTTGCACTCAAAATCTCTCGCAATCGCGTATTGGATGTATTGCCACACGTCAACCAGATAATTTGTGGAGGTACCCCGTAGCGAGCGACCAAATCAACAAAATCTCTGTCCTTGGTTATAACGATCGCTCCTTGCGCTTTTGCTGCCTCAAAAATCTCATAATCTTCAGCATCTCTCAGACCAATATCGCGCAAGGCTACTGCTGTCACCCCAAATGTATTCGCGATCCAGGGTGCAATTCCAGGCGACAGTTGTGCATCTACCCAAATCGTCATGCCACCAGAACTGGATGATCGACTTTACGCGCCGCGTAGGTGAGTGCTGCTTTCAGATCCTCCATTTCCAGATCGGGCATTTCCTCCAAGATTTCTTCGGCACTTAAACCAGCCGCAAACAAGTCCAGCACATCTGATACCCGAATTCTCATACCCCGAATACAGGGACGACCACCACACTGTTTTGGATTAACTGTAATTCTTTCAAGCAAATTTGGCATCCGATTTTACTCCGAAATAAATCCTTATCTCAGTGTGGATCGAGTTTGCCTAAGTTGCAAATTCAAAAAATCTGAAGATGCGATCGCTTATTTTTTCTTCTGACTAACTGCTATCTAACTGGAATCACAAGGCGTAATTGCGATCGCTTGCCAGTTTCTAATCCCAACTGCTTGACAAGTGGCAATGAAGATATATCGTTAATGGGTAATCGCGTATTATCTGCTTTTGCATAATTACCCTGCCAGGAATACTCCTCATAGATCCCTGTATGGCTAACAATGTATAACCCTCACTTTAACTACAAAGTCGCTGGATAGTTACATTTTGGACATTCATGGATAAGTTTATCTCTAAAACTATAATATTTAGGTATTATGCACTGTTTACCATCTATTGTTAGAGAATAAAATTGCCAACTACTAAATCCAGGTAAGAATAATATATCCTTTAAAGACAAATTTTCAGGATTGTAAATATAAACTTGATTTGATTGAGGCACATCTTCAGAAGATGTAGTATCATCAGAAGCCATAGCAATATTGAAAATTGTAGATAAATCCGTCGGTTTTGATTTAAAACATACCTCTATAATTGTGTTAATTGCTTCATGAGATATCTTACGAAAATAGCGACCGTGTTTTGGGCAATCTCCAATTTCTTCAACCTCCCCATAAGTAAAACAATACGCTCTTTCGCTTGACGTAAATGGTAGTCTTACATATTGATATAAATCTACTGTTTTGACGTTGGCAACTTCTAGTAATTCCATTAAGTAAAGGTAAAAAATTAGAAGGGTATTGCCTATATTAGGAATACCTGTAGCTTTTGGCTTAGAAATATTTTTGATATCACTGTTCCTGAAATAGTGATATCTTAATCCATTTGGCACCAAGCCTTCTTCACAAGGTATTATTAACCCTTGGTTCAGAACAACAACAAAATTTGGCCAAATTGACGAAGGATTTTCTATCATAAATTCTTCTATGGTTTTTGCTAAGGTTGTCCATTGTAAGCTGCACTCATATGCAAATAAAATGCCAAATCTTTCCTCAGCCCCTTTAAGCTTCTTAAATGAAGCTATATTCTTTAATCCCTTATTTACATCGTCCTTGCTACTCAATTTTGACTTAACTTGTATTACACCGTAAACAGCCTCAATTGCTAAAAATGACAGACTTGAATAGCTAACTAATTTTGGGCTGTTGAAAGAGTCATAAATTGCTATATCAATTTGCTCAGTTTGATGTCCAGTTTGAGAAACAACCCGAACACTTGACTTTGAAACACCATACTTTAAGGGAAGATATCCTTTTTCAGACAAAAATTCTCGTAATATTTCTTCTCGAACAGCACCTTTATCTCCTGGGTGCCTGATGGATGATGACCGCTTATATTCATTAAATAGTTTGTCTTGATTTAATGCAAATTCCCGTTCCAATCCCTGAAATTCTATTGATTGCTCTCGAAACTCTTGAGCAGTTGATTTTAATTCGGAAATTAATTTGTGTCTAGGATCTGGATGTGTCATTTTTTTTAGTAAAATTTTGAAACTTTAATTTATTTTTGATTATTGTTATTGGGCGTTAATTCTTCAATTCTATGCTAATTCGCCTTAGCGATCGCACTAATTCGCGTTAAGGGCTTTTGTCTGTCTGCTCCAAAGCAGTTTTAGGCTGGGTTATGGCAGCAGGAGGCTGGTTTTCCTGCATAACTTTTATTAGAAACCGTAGAGCTTCATTGACTGCATTGGCATTGGGAAACATCTCTGCGACATCGGGTTCTAAGCGAACGATTGTCTCGCCAAAACTCTTTCTTTGGGAACCTAACTTTCTGACTCGTAGACTTTTTAAGTCATATTCCGATCGCATCTCATCTTCCATTTCGGGCTCAACCCTCTTCATAGACTTCTCGCTCGGAGCGGGTAACAACTCTTGCGCTAATGAGACGAATCGAGTCTCCTCTTTCCGTATAAGAGACAATTAATAAGCGTCCTTGATTGGACTCTCCAACAATAAGGTAACGCTCTTCGTCATCAGAGTGGTCTGGATCGTAGAAGTCAACATAGAGTTGATCGTCGAAAACAGTTTTGGCTTCTTCAAAGGAAACTCCGTGCTTTGAGAGATTGCTTGCCGCTTTGTTTTCATCCCACTCAAACCGCATAGGAATATCTTAGCATCAGATATTTGAGGAAACTTGATGAACGGTTAAGGCTTGAGTAGCGATCTCACTGAGCAGTCAGCCGTCGATGATATGTTGATTTGCATTAGCGATCGCTCTCCCGCTATCAGGTGTAAACTACAACCGGAACTCGCTTAAACGCAGGTATCCCAGACCGCTTATCTATACGCGCTTTAAAGATTACATTAACTTCGGGATAGAACATCATTGCTGCTCCTTGACGCACAGCACCAAAGATAATTTCAACATTCTCTAACTTGCCTGCATCACCCTGCACCGTGACTCGTTGATGCTCTTGCCATCCTGCTTCTTCTGCATCCAAGGGGTTCATTAAAATGCAATTTCGGTGCGGCATTCCGCGATACTTGTCGCCTTGTTTATAAACTACCGTGTTATGTTGCGAGTAGCTGCGTCCCGTCATCAATGCTAATACAATGCTTTGCCTAGATTCCGGGACTCCAAACTCTTTTGCTTCCGGTAAATGCAATTCTGGTAATGGCGTGAGAAACATATTCGCTTTACCCGACGGTGTAGCAAATTTTGGTTCCTTGAAAATGCGTCCGGCGATGGTGAATTCTTCCTTGGTTTCATCAATTGTCGCCATCTGCTCAAAGCCAGGAATCGTTTTGGCAATCAGTTGGCGGACATATTTAGTATCTTGCAGTTTGCGCCAATCAACCGGGTTGCTGCCAAGAATGCGATGGGCTAATTGCGTGAGAAATTCTACCTCCGAAATCAAATCTGCATCCTTGAGATGGGTTTTTCCAACATCATTCAGCCGCACAAAGTTGTTGCCTGATTCCGTAGTAGTTTGGTGCGGATTTTCAAAGCGATTAAATACGGGAATGATGATAGTATTTTTCTGGGCTAAACCGTGAAAGTGTCCTAGATTCGGTTTAGTGGCGAGGTAAATAATCGTTTCAATATTGCCTAAAGCTCGCTTTGCTTGATTTAAGTCAGGGTTCGCCGCATACAGATTCCCACCCAGGCAAATCAACGTGTCTACTTTGCCTGCATCAGCCGCATCAATTAAGTCGCGGGCGCGATATCCAGGGTTGCGGTTGAGCGATCGCCCTAGCAATTTCTCTAGTGCTTCTTGAATCTCTTTTTTGAGCTGGACTGTGACTCCCATCGAGCCAAAACCTTGGACGTTAGAGTGTCCCCGGATCGGCATCGTACCGCCGCCGTCTTTGCCAGCATTCCCCGTCAGCAGAGCAGTGTTAGCGATCGCATAGATGTTATCCACGCCGTTTTCTTGCTGCGTTGCACCCATCGCCCAGGCAAACACTACACCTTTTGAAGAGGCGATTAGTTCGGCGGCGATTTCGATCTCCTGTTGGGAAACACCGCAAGTTTGCGCGATCGCATCCCACGAAATAGAGTTAGCATAATCGACAACCGCTTCCCAACCCTCAGCATGGGCGCAAAGATAATCTGTTTGAATTAAGTTGCGTTCAATTAGCGCTTTTTGGATGCCGATAAATAGCGCCACATCGCTACCGGGAATCGGTTGCAGATAAAGTGAGGAAATCTCCGATCCGGTAAATAGCGACTTGAGGGGAAATGCTGGGGAAGCAAACTTGACCAACCCCACTTCAATAACTGGATTAACCACAATAATTTTGCCACCGCGATCGCGCAACTCGATCAGTTCGTTCATCAAGCGCGGATGGTTAGCAGGTGCATTCGACCCGATCAGCACCACGCATTCTGCCTTTTTCAGGCTATCCAGACTCACCATTGACGTGCCAGAGCCAAACATCTGCTTCAGTCCCACTGTCGAGGGGACGTGGCACAAATCGAAGCAATCTGCCAAATGATTCGACCCCAGCGATCGCATCATCAGTTGCAACAGATAAGCCGCTTCATTCGACGATCTCCCAGAACTATAAGAGGCGATTCGTTCCGGCGACTTGCGAAAACCAGCTTCGCCAATCTCGTAAATCTCATCCCAAGAAATCCGCTCGTAATGAGATTTTCCCTCGCGCAGAATGACCGGAAAACTGAGACGACCGAGGCGATCCGCTTCTAAAGAAGTCAACTGCTGGAGTTCGGCGATACTGTGGCGCTCGAAAAAATGCGTCGATACGGCTGGTTGCAACTCGGCGGAAATTGCCTCTACGCTTTTCGCGCAGCGTTGCATCGTTTCCCCCAACTCGTTTGCGAAGCCGCCTTTTTGTCCCCCCGTTCCCCAAGCACAGGACAAGCAAGCACTTTTATGCAACAACGTTTGCCAGAGTTTTGGCCCTTCGGGTGATAGGGTATGCTCTGCCCAATATTGCACGACGGGCAAACCGCCACCCATTTCTGGAGTATTGCTGGTTGCTTTGGTTGCGTCTTCTGGTTTAATTTCTGCGTCCATACAGCTTCCTCTTGAATGCAGCGCCACTCATCTGTCAGCCTGGAATGCGTTTTCTCCCTCGGAATTTATCTTGAGCTAAATACTATCTAGAGGGGCTTGAAATCAGCGTAACTCATCAAAACTTCTCTCGCACGATTGTATGGATGTGCGATCGCTGAGAGTTTTTTCCCTAGAAAACTAGCTTCTCAAACATCCTCTAACTATTTCAATCGTAGCGCTGGGATCTCAGTCTTTAAGCAGATTTTCAGATGCCTTCCCGTAGCCTGCAACTGCTCTATGAAATAATGGGGACACAACTGTTCCTAAAATTTTTATGACCATTTCTCACAGCCAGGGCTATCTCGTCACGATCATTTGCGAATCGGTATTGCAAGATCGCCTAGTTAAGCTGCTCAGCACAATAGGTGCTTCTGGCTACACCATTATTCCCGCCAAGGGCGCTGGTAGTCACGGTAAACGTATGGGAGATATCGCTGGCTATAACACCAACATTGAAGTCAAAACCATTGTGTCAAAAGAGATATCAGACCAATTGTTAGAAGACCTAAAGGAGTTTTCGAGCAATCATGCCTTGATTGCCTTTCGTCAAAAGGTAGATGGCTTGTTTGATTAAGTAGTTGAATCTAAACTCTGACTGGGGCCAGAGATTTCAATTTGTCAAGCTATTTATTGATTAGTTATAGCAAAAGTGGCTCAATTTTTGCTTGTACTTCCTCAATCAGACTTTCTGGCACAGACTCGACAAATTGAACACCACGAGCTTTCCAGTCTAAACACTTAATCTGATCTGCAAGAATAACCCCCTGAATCTTCAATCCAGATGGCAAGAGAACTTCAAAAGGATATCCTTTTTGTTGTTTTGTGATAGGCATGAACAAAGCCAGGGAGCTTTTCTCGTTATAAACAAGAGGCGAGATTACAAAAGCTGGTCTATGACCCCTCTGTTCGTGCCCCTTTGTCGGATCGAAGTCCAAGTAAACGATATCTCCTCGGCTTGGAATATACAGATTTGCTTGTGCTACCAAACTTCATTCCCTACAGCGATTCCACTATCAATTTCAGTGTGAAGATTCTCCGGTGTAATTCCCTCAATAAGCTCATCAAGCGAGTAACGCTTTCGATTTCTGGGCTTGATAACTAGAGTTCCATCTACCACACTAATATCTATCTCAGCCCCTTCAGCTAACTGGATCTCCTTGGCTAAATTCTGTGGAATCCGAACAGCAAGACTGTTTCCCCACTTTGCAACAGTCGCAGCCATAGTCTGAATCTCCATCTAGCGAAACCGCTCTCTATACTCTGCCCTTATTCAAGTACGTATCTACAGTATAGCGACGAAGCAAATGCTCGACAAGCATTCTGCCCCAAAGCCACTTGCAGCACTTCCAGCCAAAAATCATTGCAGTATTGTCTTACAGGCAACTTTCTAAAATTTTCAATTCGGTTTTGAGCATAATTCAGCTTCTTATTTGTCGTCAATCCTGGTGCCGATGCCCTTAGCGAGGCAAGACATACACCCGTAGAATGAGCAAATTATCTCAATTATGGCGATTCATAACGGTGAATTTTAGCGATAGCAGATAACCTCTTGCTTGCAACAGATAGCCTCCCGGCGCTTGGCTCTAACGATATGTTAGATCGCGAGAATTATAGGACTGGGCGTAGTTTCTTTCTCTTTCAAGAAAACTAGAAATGTAAAGTCGTCATAAAAGACCATCCTGATGATGAAATTTTTATCTTCAGATTTTAAGAATTGGTAGTAGAACACGTCTGGACAAGACCCTTTTTTAGTTAATCCTAATTCTTGGTGTTTTTCTCCATGAATAAAGCCTTGATTGATATGATTCAAAACGTAGGCATCTTGTGAGTTGCTCAAGTTCCTATTTAAGAGGTTGGGACTTTTGATAATGCAGCTATTAAGCCACTTCTCTTGATAGCCTGACTCACGATAGTAAAGAGCACGAGCAATCGATTCAATTACACGCTCAATACGCCGCATCTCATATGAAATAGCTAAAGTCTCGTAAGGGATAAGTAAGCCGTTATTTTCAGAAATAACTCTTGCGCTTCTAGCAGTGGAAAAGATTCTCTTTCCTAAGACACCTTCGCACCTAAGCAGGGTTTGAACCCATTTTGACTTAAAAATGGTAAATGCAAGATCACTCTTGGAGTTCATAACGATCACTGCTGCTGCATATTCATCATCACTGGATCTGGAATTATTATGTTCTGAACATGAAGGTACAGTTATTAGATGGCTTCTATAGTTAGGGCTATTGCTAGGCAAGTATTTCTTCTCAGGGAAGAAGCATTTGGGAGGAATGTGATCTTTTGTTGTTGCTGTTCGTTCACAGCAATAGCACTGTGCAGGCTCAGGGGGTTTCATTGTTCAGACACTTATTGCAGTCTAAATGTACTATTCTAGTTAATATTACACTTTGTAGTACAAAGTTTTGAAGAAGTGCCCAAGCTTAGGAGTAGGTAGCAGTTTGCTCTACGGTACAGGAATGCGCCGTGGCGAGAGATTGCGGCTGCGCGTCAAAGACATCGACTTTGGAAGCAAGGGGATGATGATTCGTGATCGCATTGAGGCGGAAAATTGCATCACCATGCTACTCAAACAGTTAGTAGAACCATTAAGGCAGCATTTACAATATGCGAGATCGCTTCATTTTCCCATTACCCGATGAAGCAGCCGTCAATAATATGCTGATTCGCACTTGAGCGATTGCATCATCAAAGACAGCATCAAAAAACGTCTTCCAGAAACAGAAAAAAATGCGATCGCGTCTTTAACTGTTGCTTAAAGCCATTGTTAATTGCCGACTAGATTTTGCGCTATGTCTGCGCTCAAGTTCCAGTAAACCTTCTTTAAGACGGACTCCACCTCTAAAACCTGTAAGTGTACCGTTGCTGCCGATGACACGATGACAAGGCACAATAATACACAGAGGATTTTTACCGTTGGCTGCTCCCACAGCACGCGCTGCTGTTGGCAATCCTATTTTTCTCGCTAGTTCTCCATAAGATATCGTTTGACCGTAAGGAATCGACTGGAGTGCTTTCCAAACCTGCTGTTGAAACACTGTACCTATGGGGGCAAGTGGTAGCGTGAATTGATACAATTCGCCATTGAAATATGCCTGAAGTTGATCAACGGCGTCACCGTCTAGCTTCTTTTGGAAATGCCAAGTGGCTTCTGGAGACTTTGCAGCCAGTCCTTCTTGAAAGTCTATTGCCACTAGCCCAACTGAGTTTTGCGCGATTAAGATACGTCCCAGAGGGCTATCCATGTAGGTATAGAAAATTGAATCAGAAATCATAAAAATTCCTTTTTGCTTAGATTTTCCAGAACGCGATCGCCTAAAACACCAGGTATATTTTTGCATGGATTCCCATCTGTGCATCATGGGAATGCGTTGACGAAGCCCACCGAAAGTATCGCTTATCAGCAACCCATACCATCGTTCAACCCAACAAATATTTATAAGAGTTGGATTGGTTTCCTTAAACGCCACGACGCAAGGACGCGGAAACTCCCGCTTGTGACTCGCCAACCTCTGTGGATTTTAAATTTTTAGCTCTAATTGCTCCATCTCGCCAGCAGCCTTTTTTGAGCAGAAATGGACGGTTGCAAAAAAAATCCCCTGGCAGAAATGCCAGGGGATGAAAGTGCTAAATCTTAGCTAATGAATTGAGGAACTTATGCTCTTAGGCGACCGGAAGTAACTCACGCTGTTCGGATTTGACTACCTGAATCTGACCGTCATCGTCAACATCAATGATGGCTGTGTCTCCATCTTGAATGGTGCCAGATAGCATGGCTTCAGCCAAGTTGTCTTCCAGGAGTCGCATAATCGCCCGACGCAGCGGTCTTGCACCGTAAGCAGGACTATAGCCTTCGGTTACGACACGGTCTTTGAAGCGATCGCTGACTTCCAGCGTAATTCCCTGTTCGGTCAAGCGTTCGGCAATTTCGCGCAGCATGATTACAGAAATTTGCTTCACTTCGTCCTTCGTCAATTGACGGAAGACAATGATTTCGTCGAGACGATTGAGAAACTCAGGACGGAAGTATTGCTTGAGTTCTTCATTCACCAAAGCGCGAACGTGGTTGTATTGCGCTTCAGCTTGATTGTCAGTAACCTCGAAGCCTAGACCGCCGCCGCCTTTCTCAATGACTTTAGAACCGACGTTGGAAGTCATGATAATCAAGGTGTTCTTGAAGTCTACTGTGCGACCTTGAGCATCGGTCAGGCGACCGTCATCCAAGAGTTGCAGCATCATATTGAACACATCGGGGTGAGCTTTTTCGATTTCGTCGAATAGTACCACCGTGTAAGGCTTGCGACGCACCGCTTCGGTTAACTGACCGCCTTCGTCGTATCCCACGTATCCAGGAGGCGAACCAATCAGCTTTGAAACCGTGTGGCTTTCCATGAATTCCGACATATCCAGGCGGATCATCGCTTCTTCGGAACCGAAGAAATAAGCAGCCAAAGACTTCGCAAGTTCCGTCTTACCAACTCCGGTCGGCCCAGAGAAGATAAAGCTGGCAATAGGTCGGTTGGGGTCTTTTAAACCAACGCGGGCGCGGCGAATCGCCTTAGAGGCGGCAGTGACGGCTTCCTCTTGACCGATGAGACGCTGGTGCAAGGTATCTTCTAAGTGCAGCAGTAACTCCGATTCGGATTCGGTGAGTTTGCTGACAGGAACTCCAGTCCAAGAAGCAACGATTTGAGCGATGTCTTCTTCGTTAACCACTGGGGAATCTTCAGGGTTAATGACTTCTGCCTTTTTGTTGTCAGCGATCGCCTTCAATTGTGCCTCAAGTTCCAACTCGCGATCGCGCAGTTGTCCCGCTTTATCAAAGTCTTGAGCCTTCACAACCGCTTCTTTCTCTTTGGTCACTTCACGCAGTTCGCGCTTCAGTTGCCCAGTCCCAGAAGACTTGCTGTTTCTCAAATGGACGCGAGAACCCGCTTCATCAATCAGGTCAATTGCCTTATCCGGCAAGTAACGGTCTGAGATGTAGCGATCGCTCAAGCTGGCGGCTGCAACTAGAGCAACATCAGAGATTTTAACTTTATGGTGCTGCTCGTAGCGATCGCGCAGACCAAATAAAATTTCGATGGTTTCACTGACGCTGGGTGCGCCTACCATAATCGGCTGGAAGCGACGTTCTAAGGCAGCATCTCGCTCAATATGCTTGCGGTATTCGTCCAGGGTGGTCATTCCCATGCACTGCAACTCGCCTCGCGCTAATGCTGGCTTGAGGATATTCGCGGCATCCATGCCACCTTCGGTTGACCCCGTACCAATCAGCGTATGCACTTCGTCAATGACCAGAATGACGTTCCCCGATGTCCGAACTTCATCCACAATTTTCTTGAGGCGTTCTTCAAATTCGCCTCGGAATTTGGTACCCGCGATCAGCGAACCCATATCCAGACCGATCACCTGCTTATCTTCCAAAAAGCCAGGAACGTCTTTATTCACAATCCGCTGAGCTAAACCTTCCGCGATCGCAGTTTTACCAACCCCTGGCTCTCCAATCAACACTGGGTTGCTCTTGGTGCGGCGAGCTAAAATCTGGATGGCGCGTTCGATTTCTTTGGCGCGACCGACGACCGGATCGAGCTTGCCTTGTGCGGCGAGTGCGGTCAGATTCGTGCCGAACTCATCTAACGTTGCGGTTTTGCGATCGCCACGTCCGGATGTCGAACGCTCTTCTCCACTGCCAGCAGAGACGGCTGTGACATCTCCCAGCATCCGAATCACGGCGGTACGGAGGTTATCGGGGTTAGCGTTCAGGTTTTGCAGCACTTTGGCGGCAACCCCTTCCCCTTCTTGAATTAACCCCAGCAGCAGGTGTTCCGGGCCTACATAGTTATGTCCGAAAGCCTTTGCTTCCAGAAAGGCTTGCTCGAAAACACGCTTCACCTTAGGGGTGAAGGGAATTTCAGAGGGTACAAAGCGAGACCCCCGACCAATAATTTTTTCTACCTCAATCCGGCATGCTTGGAGGGTGATGCCTTGATCGATCAGAACTTTAGCCGCCACACCCGTGCCTTCTGCAATTAATCCTAAAAGGAGTTGCTCGGTGCCCACGAGGTTGTGTCCCAGGCGACGTGCTTCTTCCTGGGATAGCATAATTACCCTAACGGCTTTGTCTGTGAAATGTTGAAACATAGCAACTTTCCTCTACCGAGCTGTTTAGGCGATGGGTGAAGTGGCATTTCCCCATGCATAAACTTTTATGTACTTGCTTAATTAACAATGTATCTCCACCCTGATAGCGATCGCAGTGGGCACAACCGTATGAAATCAGGTGTAGTTGCCGCCTATGCATGGGAATAGAAGCGCGATGCATATATGGCGGAAAAAAATATACCTCGGTAGTTATAAATTTAGGTATATAAATGGAGGGATAATTTTAAAATTCTTCCCTACCGTCGCCAACATTCAACCAGAAGCAGCTTCATCAATTCTTATAAACTTAATAATCCTTATTATTAAGTCCCCATACATCGCTCCCTGTATTCGTAGCTTAAGATACCAATCAGAGTTTCATCCACTAAAAATGTCGGAAAACCTTATATTTCTACCTGGCGGTATATTTATATCTCCTGCATGAATCATGAGGTCTAATGATTCTGGCGTGTGCAACGGCAGGACTAGACATGAGATCGTAAAGCTATCATGTAATCGACAGCCGTTCTCATTGGGATCTCCCTCCTTTAGTTTTGAAGCCCAGTGAGCGATAAAGACATTGCCCTAGTATTTCACTATCGCTCCGGCTTGATATCCTTCAGGCTTTTCCACTCAGCCAGGAACGAGTGAATCATCTTGAGAAAATCCCCTGATTGAACTCTTTCGGTAGATGTAAATGGGGTGTAAAGTATGGACGAAGCAAGTGCATCCCAAGGTAAGCAAAAATACCGGAATCCGACTGCCAACTTCTGATTTTCAGATAAAAAACGGCTGAATCATTCGCTCATAGTGTTCGCAATTCGAGCATTAGAGAATAACACCCTCTCTTAGGATTCAACTTTTCCTACAAGCTCGCTGCATCAAGATCCGGTTGTTTTTATACACCTCTAAAGTTCCAGCCTGCGGATTATCTAACGTACCATCCCACACCCAATATTCATAGTTTCTATTCCGAAACTTATACACTCAAACGCCTTCTGTCCTTTGGCTAGTTCCTCTGCCCAAACTTAAATTCCCGTTGGGATTAGTTGCACGATAGAGTAGTTCACCAGAAGTATGTTTCTGCCAAATATTGATGTTATAACCACCCTGGCAGTTCATGCTTAGGATGATGCCAGCAGTAGAATCAGCAGAGGCTCTTAAGGAAAAATTAGCTAAGCTACTGATTGGCAGTAAACAATCTGTTGAAGTAGCACTGTCAAGCTAGTTAACTTAGCAGGGTTTGTTGATGGGACAAGGATTGTTATCTACAATCCTTGTCCCATCAACATTGTTTCTGAGGCGACATTATTTCCTACTGAGGGCTAGTCCTGAGTTTTTTACTTGGCAAACAATTCTTTGCCTGCTAAGGCAGCAGCCACTCGTGTTACATTCGCACCATGATACTTGGCAGCTTCCAGCCTCTCTTCAGTAAACCATCACTGGCGATTACATCATCTTCAGTAACATCCTCAACAAACTTTACCGCCACTTCAGTACCTGGAACTGATGTCACACCAGATGCTACCGCTTCTGCCATCTTCTGGGTATTGCCGTAATCAGTTGCGTAAACGATTAAAACTTTTGTCATCTTTTACCTCACACTTGTTGAAGTTGATAGCTGTTTGTGCGCCAAATCTCAATCGCTTTGCGTTTAAGTCCCGCTACCCTAAATGCTGTTTTAAAAATGCCAACGTGCGATCGCGTGCTAATTCTGCGGCTTCTTGGCGATAAGCGGAACTATTCATGCGGCTAAACCCGTGACTCACTCCTTCATAGCGATAGATTGTGACCAGAGGGTTGTCTTTCAGTCCTTGCTGAATGGTTGTTTGAGCGCTTGGGGACACATACTCATCATTTCCACCTATATGCAATATCAGCGGTTTCTGAATCTTTGTCGCCTCGGCTAAATTCTTGTCAATCTCAACACCGTAGTAACTGACGTTGGCATCCGCATCGGTGCGTGTTGCCATGAAATATGCCAGTTTGCCGCCCAAACAAAAGCCCACACTGCCGACCTTGCCTGTGCTGCTGGGATACTGCCGCAGAAAAGATAGACTGGCCTTGAGGTCTTCTACGCCGCTATCCACATCAAATGCTCGAAGTAGCTCAAAGGCTTTAGCCCAATGCTCCTCCTTGCCAGGATCGAGTTGCACATCGGGTTCCAGTCGCCAATACAGATCCGGCACCAGTACCAAATAGCCTGCCTTAGCATAATCATCGGCAGTCTGTCGCATATTCGGATTGACCCCAAGAATTTCTTGAATCAGCACAATCCCTGCACGAGGCTGAGTATCGGGTGCTGATAGATAGGCGTTAAAACTGCCGCCTGAAAAGGCTGGAATGGTTACATTTTGAGTTGTCATGATGCCTTCATTCTTCCTGATTACGATAGCCATCTGGATGCTAGAACGTTAACTGGCGTCAGCCACGGCGCTGTCAACGATCCACTCCAACGATCGCGGCTGAAAATCCAGTTCGCGTTTTGCCTTGGCATTCGATACGCCTCGCATCTGAGTCTGGTAGTAAACAATATCCGCACCACCATCCCTTTTCAGAGCATCCTCAACTGATACCTGTGGCGGTGGTGGAGCATTCAGCGATCGAGCAAACGCAGGGAGCCATTCGCGCACCGCTAAAGGGCGATCGTTCGCAATCAGATAAACACCAGGATTGCCCTGCTCTGCGGCTGCAACTGTGGCAATCGCTGCATCCTCAATGTGTAACCACGACCAGACGCCATCCCCATTCCCGACGATCGGAAACTGTTGCTGCCGCACCTGTTGCGCTACATCACCATCGGGGTTGAACCAGGTGCCGGGTCCGTAGAAGAAACCATAGCGTAAAGCAATTCCTTCGAGATTGGATGTTTCCAATAAACGGTGTTCAATCTCAGTTACGAGGCGAGCATCGGCGGCAACGGCGGGGGAGGCATCAAGCGATAACGGTGTTTCCTCATCTGCCAATCCAGTACCGGGAATTCCCCAGAAGGCGACCGACTGTCTCAGGTAGCGGCGCACCCCTGCTGCCTGTGCAGCCGCCAGCACGTTGGCACCCCCTTCTAACCGAATGCGCGTATTCAGAGGCGCTGCTGCACTCATGGATTCACGACTGTAAGTCCTGGGTAGGGCGGTGAGTTGTTCAATCACCACTTCCGGTTGAGCGCGGGCGATCGCCGCTTTAACTGAATCAGCGTCGAATACATCCGCGACCGCAGGCTCTATTCCCTCTGCCACTAATGACTGTGCCCTTTCCGGGGAGCGGGTTAGAGCTATAACATCGTGACCTCTGGCAAGTAATTGGTTGAGTAGCGGACGACCGATTGCTCCTGTTGCTCCGGCAACAAAAATCTTCATCTGTAAACCCTCTAAAACTTTGTTGACGTTGAGTATCTTTCTCGTTCAATCGTTTTCATTGCTTACTTCATAGCCTAAGAGAATCAACAAAAATCAAAGTAGTGTTTCTTTGTTTTCATTAGGCAGGGATGGGTTGAAGCCGTGACGCGAGAAATTGACGGATGTAGTTTGCGATCGCATCCCCATCTTCTTCCAGCGCAAAGTGCCCGGTGTCGCGCTCTGGAGCTTTAGCCGCAATCCGAGTAACCAATCGGAACACCATAATCCATTAAGTAAAGGCTATATTTCTTGAGAGCGATCGCAGCGATAAATTTCTCGACGATCTGTGCCAGATGATCGAACGTGTAATCAAACTCATCCACAGTTGGCATCGAACTGTTACTAAAACCCGGATAATCGGGAGCAACGAGATGGAAACGATCGCTAAGCGCGGGCATCAGATTGCGGAACATATGAGATGAGATTGGGAAGCCGTGCAACAGCAGAATCGTTGGATTATCGCGAGAACCAGCTTCTCGATAAAAGATATCTAAACCATCGATCGAAACGGTGCGATATGTAATCATCGGATTACTCCTTGTAAGTTTACTGGAGTCGTTTTACGGCAATTACTTTGGCATGGGTTGCCACATCGAGAAGTTAGCAAGATGTGCCCAGTAGGAACTCAATCCAATAAACGCAAAAATGAGGGCTGCCACAATTAACACAATGGCTCCAACAGTTCGTAAGAGCCGGTTTTCTTTGAAATAGAGAGTTGGTACAGCAAAAATTCCTCCTAAACCAACTAAGATAAACCCAGTTCCTGCTGGCACAGCGATTGGTATGAGTCCCAGGTTGATGAAGCGCAAGCCAATGAGCAGCGATACAAGTCCTGCAAAAAATCCATAAATGCCATTTTCGGACAATGGGTAATGGATAAAAAGTCATTAGTTGTTACCTGAGGACTCATAACTAAGAAGGAATAACTAATGACCAAGATGTTGCCAATTGCCCTAATTTATACGCCTGATTTTGCTATACACGATCCTGGTCAAATTAGGGTCGAAGGAAATAATTTATATCACCGGGTAGCGGGGCAAGATTTGCTCGATCCAGTTTACACGTTAGACCAAATTCAGTTTCCTTACCCAGTCGTTAGTCCGGTTCCCCACCCGGAATCCAGTAGTCGCCTGACAGCAGCAATGGCAGCGCTAAGAGATTTTGGGTTAAGCCAGCAGATGACTCTTCTTGAGCCTGAACCAGCAACGGAAGAGGATTTACAGGCGGTACACACATCGGAATACATTGCTCAAGTCCGGGCAATCAGTGCGGCTGGCGGGTATTTGGCTGAGTCTACCTATGTAAGCCCCGGCTCTTACAAAACCGCCTTGATTTCCGCTGGGGCAGGAATTAGCGCCCTCAAGGGCATTTTGTCCGGGCAGATTCAAAGCGCTGTGTGCTTAAACCGTCCGCCTGGACACCACGCCGGACGCAAACAAGCGGGTGGTTTCTGCTTATTTAATAATGCAGCGATCGCAGCCAAGTATTGCTTAAAAAAAGAGGGTGTAGAGCGTGTTTTAATCTTGGATTGGGACTTGCATCACGGAGATGGCACCCAAGATATCGTACAGGACGACCCGCGTATCATTTTTTGCTCCCTCCACCAGTTTGGTAAAGAGCTTTACCCGCAAACCGGCAATCTGGAGGATATTGGCGCACAAGGTAACATTATTAACCTGCCGCTACCCGCGAAGCTAGCCGATGATGAGTATTGGGCCTTGTTCCAGACCGTTGTACCGACTCTAATTGCCCAGGCTAAACCCGACATCGTGATTGTGTCGGCAGGGTTTGATGGACACTTCGATGATATCAATCATCTTTACCTGTACGATCCTGGCGCAGGCTTGTGCCTGAGTGCCCAACTTTACTACAACCTAACCCGTTTAGTCGCAGAAGCGATCGCCTCTGTGGGTGGGCATTACCTGCTGTTGTTAGAAGGTGGCTACGATGCCACGAATTTGGGCAACTGTCTAGTGAATACGTCTGCGGCGATGTTGGGTTTGCCGCTTGTCATTGAAGAAACCCTCCCTCAAAAAGAAACGGAGTCTTCTTTTAACTTGGAGGAATATATTGCCACACTCAACGCAGTACAGCGAGGTCGTTGGCAATTCTCTCGATAGTCACTTCTCACCCCTGACTGCTCACCCCTGACATCTCTACCCCTCAGCCCTCAGTCCTCAGTCCTCAGTCCTCACCCCTCAGTCCTTTTTTTCAGAAGCGCTTTTCATACTCCACCACTCCCCTCGTTTCCCCAGACAAATCGGTGCCACCTCGCAGCAGAATCTCATTATTGACTCGATAAGTAACACCAAACTCAGGAGGCTCATCAGCAGTCAAAATCTTCGATACAGAGGCAGAAAGCTTAGGAGTGACGGAAACCCCAACTTCTGCCGCCAAGCCCAACGTTGAAGTGCGGGACTTTTCATCCCTAACCACCGTGGGGAATAAGCGAAACTCACTTAATCCCAACGCATCTCCCACCACATTTTGGAAAGGTGTCAACAGTGCCGAACCTGCCAAATTTGCGAGTCCTAGCGTGGTATCTCCTCGACCCAGCGTTTCCACAAAGCCACCACCCAAAAGGGCGACAATTTCGCTCTCGCTGCGAGGCGGATTACTGGTCAGCTCAAGATTATCTGCCAATTGACTTGCCGAACCTGTGGCTCTGGCTTGAATGCGAACCGTTCGCAATGCCCCCAAATTGGTAGCGGGAACATCGCTAATTTCACTACTCACAATACCCGTGGCGGTTGTGTCAGCAATCCGGCTGCGGGTTACTTCGGAAACAGACGCGACCAGCCGAATATCCAGAACCGGGTCAAGTCCCTCACTGGGGGTAAACTCAGCCGTGTGTTCGTAGCCGCGTGCCAAGCGGAACTGAGTCGTAAATAGATTCACCTGACCCCTGGTTAGCCGAATCGTCCCCTTTGGCTGAGGTTCATCCAAAGTGCCATTGAGAGTAAAGCCACCAGTCGCCTGGAAACTCAGCAGCGGTGGGCGGGAGATTTCGACGCCTTTGTCTAAAGCCAGTTGCAGGTTATTAAATGCGGGAGTGAAGGGTTGCTCGTTAGAGGTTGGCGATGATGGGGTAGCGGTACCACCACCGGGTGAAGCCGTTCCGTTTGTGCCATCCCCTGCCGTCTCTCCTATCAGCACCCGACCATCGGCAAGTCGCACTTCACCCCCAATTTGCGGATTGAGAGCCGAGCCAGTAATCTCCACGTTGCCGTTGACGCCGCCTGAGTATAACCCTTTCAAATTTACAGCGAGTTTTTCAAGGCTAACCGTGAGTTTATCCCCCGACTCTTGCCCCGTGCCTGAGATGGGGATGGCTCCGGAGGCGACCACTTCACCACCACTAAAGTCACCCCGGAAGTTTTCTACTTGGATGCGGTCAAAGTTAAATAAGACCCTACCGTTGACATCGGTGAGCGGTTCGGGCAAAGCTTGCGCCTTGATAGTGGCATCGTCAACAGTCGCAATCCCGTTAGCGACAAGCTGGTTTAATTTGCCCGTATTTGGATTCACCGTACCCTGAACGTTGAGTTGCACTTGTCCGGTACCATCCACCCAAGTGACAGCAGAACGCGAAAGCAGGTTTAACAGGGAAAGTCCCTCATTTTGAACGTTTAAATCCAGGCTGAGTTGGTTGTTATCGGGTGCAACGGAGGCAAAGGGCAACTGGTAAAAGGGAATGCTGCCAGTGATTTGAGTCGTCGAGGGGATACTGGCGATTGGAGATGGGGTACGAGGAGTTGTTGCAGGTTGAGTATCGAGCCGAGTCTCCCCAGCTTCCGGGCTTGCCTGCTCTCCAGATTCGGCAGTGGCGATGGTGCTGCTGAAGGTCAGACGAGCATTGGTGTATCGGAAACTGCCCCGCGCCGCTTGGACGGCGGTTTGGTTCAGAGTGCCATCGATGAGAGTCAGTTCGCCGATGGCTTGGGGATTGTTGATGCTGCCTGCTAGGGTTGCGGTTCCATTGAGATTCCCGGTGATATCGACTGGTAAATTGGCGAACTGTTGGAATGGGGCGACAGGGACATTTCTCAGGCGCAGCTGACCGCTTTGTTCGGTTCCGCCAAGGGTGCCAGTGAAGGCAAGCAGCGTTTCTTCAGATTCAATTCGTAAGGGCAGAAGGGTGAGGACGCCGTTTTGGAAGCTGCCTTTGACAATCACATTATCAGCGGTGTAGAGACGATTTGGCTGGTCGTCTCTGCCCCACTTCCAGTTATTGCCGCCGAAGTCAAAGTCAAGGTTAATGCCTTGTCTAGGGGAAGCTGCTACGTTGATTCCGCCGGAGAAATTGCCGGTGAGGTCTTTGAGTTCGGGGATGGGCGAAGCTTCCCGTTCCTCTTTCTGGGCGGCAAGGATGGCTTCTATTTCTGACAAGCGGCGCAGTTGAGCTTCCAGGGTAGCATTGGGTAGACCGACGGGTTGGGGTTTAACCTCGGCGGCGCTGGCATAGGTAGGAGGTTGTCCGCCTCTGGCGAGATCTTGTAAATCAAAGATTTGCAGGAGGGGGAGGACGTTTTGGATTTTTCCTTGAGCCACTTTCAGCGAACCTTGCAGTTCTGGGCCGCTGGAGGTTTGAGTGACGCTACCGGCGAGGGCGTATAGACTTTCGCCTTGGCGGAACTCTCCCCCATCCAAGGTAGCGGTACCATTGGCATAGCGGAAACTGCCGATGGTTAGCAAATCGCCTTTAATAGTGCCAAGGACGGGTTGCGCGATCGCTACATCATTCCCGGCAACATTAAAATTGGCGAGATTCAGGATAAAATCTCCAGAAAGTTTACCTTCGATGGGTTGGGATGCGATCGCTGGCGGTAGACTTGCTAAGGCATTCTGGGGAGCTAAGTCTTTCAACAATTTGAGCGGAACGTTTTGCACATCCACCACCAACAAATCGCCCTCTCGGTTGCCTTGTGCCACTACCTCGTCACGCTTTACTAAAAAAGAGACGGGTTGATAGCTAGGCGACAACACCAGCGAAATCCGGTCTTGTTGATTGCCTGCTAGCTCAACGCTACTCGGCTGTCCGGGGACTAAATTGATTTGCCCGGTAAGAACGGGGTCGAACACCAAGTCATTGGCGGCAAAATTTTCGACGCGCAACTGTCCGGTTGCTCGGATAGCCGCCGGATTGACAGCACTCAGCGACCCAGAAGCATCAACGTTGCCACTCACCCGTCCTCGCAGCGCCGGAACCGGCACGGAATCGGGTAATGCTGCGGCAAGCTGTTCTAGATCAACATTGTTAGCAGAAATTAAACCCGCAAAGCGCCCGTCTTGGAGTTGGACATTTGAGGCGGTGAGGGTGCCATCCCCCACATTCAAACTTCCAGAAATCGTCCCGTTCAGGGTTGCCGGGGTGAAGGCAGCCAAACTGCCGGATAGGTTGAAGGAACTATTATTCAGCCGACCTTGGAATTGCGGGGGCAGTTGGGGAAATACTTTTGCCAACTGGACGCCATTCGCCTCGCCAGATGCTTGCCAGCGACCGTTGCCGAACTGTAGGTTGGTGGCACTGACGCTTCCCTCACCCAAGTTCAGATTTCCAGAAGCCTTGCCAGTAATCGTTTCGGGGCTGAAAGCGGCTAAGCTTCCGGAGAGATTAAAAGAACCATTATTTAGCTGACCTTGGAATTGGGGCGATTGCGGAAACACCCTAGCAAGTTCGATATTGGACGCCTCACCAGAAGCTTGCCAGCGACCGTTGCCAAACTGTACGTTAGCGGCACTGACGCTGCCTCCGGCCAAATTCAGGCTTCCAGAAGCTGTGCCGCTAAGAGTTTCTGGCGTAAAAGCCGCCAGACTTCCCGATACATTAAAAGAACCATTATTCAGCTGACCTTGGAATTGCGGTGGCAGTTCGGGAAATAGCGTTGCTAACTGAACCTCAGACGCTTGCCCGCGAGCTTGCCAGCGACCGTTGCCAAACTCTACATTGGCGGCACTGACGGTTCCCCCACCCACATTCAGGCTTCCAGAAGCTGTTCCGGTAACGGTTTGCGGGCTGAACGCCGCCAGACTCCCCGATATATTAAAAGAACCATTATTCAACCGACCTTGGAATTGCGGCGGCAGTTCGGGAAACACCCTTGCTAGTTGTACCCCAGAGGCTTGTCCGCGAGCTTGCCAGCGACCGTTCTGAAACTGGACAGTCGAGGCAGTAACCGTGCCACCGCCAAGATTCAGACGCCCTGAAGCTGTGCCGCTAATCGTTTCGGCGCTGACATTTTCCAGACTCCCGGAAACGTTAAAAGAAGCATTATTCAGCTGACCTCGAAATTGCGGGGGAATTTGGGGCAACACCGTTGCCAACTGGATGCCAGAAGCTTGCCCAGAAGCTTGCCAGCGACCATTGCCAAACTCCACGTTGGTAGCACTGACGCGACCACCGCCAACCTGAATATTTCCTTGGGCAGTCCCGCTAATCGTTTCCGGGGTGAAAGCCGCCAGACTTCCTGACAGGTTGAAGGAACCATTATTCAGCCGACCTTGGACGGGTGATTGGGGCAACACCGTTGCCAATTGAACGCCAGACGCTTGCCCAAACGCTTGCCAACGACCGTTGTTCAGCCGAACGTTTGAGGCATTGACGCTGCCCCCGCCAATATTCAGTTGAACCGAGGCGGTGCCACTAATAGTTTCCGGTTTAAAGGCAGCTAGACTTCCAGATAAGCTAAAAGAACCATTTGCGGTTTGATTTTGGAATTGCGGCGGCAGTTGCGGGGCTAGCTGCCTCAACTGGACAGCAGAAGCCTGCCCAGAAGCTTGCCAGCGCCCTGCATTCAGCGCAATTTTTGATGCCTTGACGGTGCCACCAGCAACCCGGACATTCGCTTGAGCGGTGCCGCCAATCGTTTCCGGTTTGAAAGAATCGACACTTCCGGCTAGATAAAAAGTCCCATCTGCTTGGGCTGACTGCAACTGTGGCGGGAGTTCTGCCAACCGTGCTAGTTGAACATCATCGGCAACTCCTGCCGCCTCCCAGCGACCATTTGCCACCTGACCTTTGACGTTAACGGTGCCTGCCCCGACTCTCAGAGTCGTGTTGCGAAAGTAGGTTTTATCCTGAGTAACGATGACTTCTCCACTGCCTGGGTAGGTGGCTTGGGGTGCCTGAACTTGCACGACGGTCTGGAGGTTGCCGGTAGTGCCAAAAAGCTGTGCTTTAGCGGCTACGGTGCCGATTTGGATATTGCTCGGCTTGGCGTTGTAAATCTGGGCAACGGCATCCCCTGGAATGTCTTGACCGATGACATCAAATACCAATCCTCCTTTGTCGCCCATCTGAATTCGACCATTACCAGCCAGTCTGCCGCCAACGCTAGGCAAGGCACGGATGTTGGTAATGGTGAGGAGGGTATCGATCATCTGAAATTGACCGCTGATGCCGCGAAAGTTTACCTTATCTACGATTAGGGGCACTTTTTCGGTGGGCTGGAGGGTGGCGACGGTTCCTGAGAGGATCGGTTTTTCCAGCGCTCCTTTGAGCTGCACGTCAACGCGGACTTGTCCAGTTACGGGGAAAGGTGACTCTACTTTGAGAGTATTGAGGGCAGTCGCGATCGCGACCGATTTCACTTGGGCGGCAATGTTGTACCCACCCTTTTCTTCTTGGGTATCAATAACCCCATTGGCAACTGCGGGAACCTGACCGTAAAGAGCGCTGACATTCTCCAGCGCGATCGCATATCCATTGAATCGCACGAGTCCGTTGGCATTGTTAAACGGTTGCGGCACCTCTGCAACCTGCGCTTTCACATTTTTGAGGATAGCTGTTCCCAGAAATGTGGCTCGCTCTTCATTTTGGAATCGGACTTCCAAGTTGCCATCCAACAGCCCTGCATACAAGTCTATTGGCAGCTTCGCTAAACGATCGACATCGACTGCACTCAGGTTCTGCCCTTGAACTTGCAGGTTGGTTTGTCCGGTTGGGGCGCGGTATTCACCAGAAAGTTTGAGGCTGCTTTGGATGGGCGCAGGTGTTGGATTGGCCTGCTGTTTTTGAGGGACACTTTTTGTCGGTGCCCCTAATTCGACCTGAGATTGAGCGCTGACATCAAAGCGAATCCGCTGGTTGTTATCGAAAAAGCGAGCCGTACCGCCTACCTGACGAAAAGCGACTGGTACCCCCCTCCTCTCTGCTCTAGGAAGCAGAGATTCCAGTCGTCTGGAGAGGGTGTCTTGAGTGTTACTGCGCGGAAGATTTTGAGAGGGCAGCGTTGCATCTACATTTCCTCTTGCTTCCTGGCTGCCTTTTTTCCTCTCTACAATTTTGGGCGTTGGTACCAGCACAACGTCTGCATTTTGAACCCGAACGCTTTGGATATCCGTCTTAATCGGCCCACTCGGTTCTTCTGACTTCAGTTCCGTAGAAACCCAGCGCCCCTCTTTGTCTTGTTCAACGTAAATATCAGGGTTGACCAGGGTAATATCTAGCTCCAAAGTCCGCCTAAAGAGAAGCGCTAGTGGATCAAAAACCACGTCTACACCCTCTACCGAAGCGCGGTCGGGGTCAGTGGGCGTAACTGGTATCGAGGAGGCACCAAAGCGCAGATTGTTGATGGAAAAGCCTTCGACTTTCCCCAGTTGCACGGGTCGTTTCAGCGTTTGACTGAGATTTTCTTCAACAATTGGTGCTAACCGCTGATGGACAAAAATCCACGCCCACCAGACCCCGCCAATTGTGCCAAGCAACAGGATAATTCCCAGGCCAAGGCCGGTGCGGCTTAAGAGTACCCATAGACGCCGATTGGAACGGGTAGCTGCTGTTTCATTACCCGAATTTGGGGAGTTCTTCATAGAAAACTAGCAACGGCGGTAACGAGGGTGTCTTTAGACATGATTACAGGCTTCTACCGATGAATACTATCGGCTTGTCCTATGTTAAGTGTCAACTCTGCTCCTTACGCCTGTTCCTTATATTTGGGAATTTTCCCACACTCGCGTACTCAGAATGAGACTTGCTTTGAAAGGGTCTGCCTGCGATCGCGTAGGTGACACTCTTAACCTACAATCAATGCATAATCCAAAAGACTTAAGTAGCGCTGATATGTTTCACCACTCCGTCAATTCCCTAAAACTCATCCCCTTTTAGAGTTTTGATTTCTGATTTTGGTTCGTAGAAGATTGGCTGCGATCGCGTTAGCGAAGCGAGGCGTTAGCCTAGCGCTGAAAGAGTCGGTTCGAGTCTATCGCAGTAGCCACTGACAACCCTTTATTTGTGGCGACCTTAAGCTGAAATGATTTCAGTAGTATTTAATCTAGGGTGGCTTTAATCATACATTTGGCTTGCAGTACAACCAGCTCCCCTGTCTCAAAAACCGAACAACGCTGCATCAGACCAGACATGGCTGGAATCATTCCCCGATCTAGCATTCCTAACATCTCTTTCGCTAGCGGCTGCCACTGCCTAAACCAAGGATTGTTGGTAATATATTCAGAAGTAAATGCTGCGCGATCCAGCAAGAAAAAATCCACATCATAGGTTTGAATAAAATTTTGAATTTCTGCCAAATTCTGAGTGTACTGAGTGTGAATTAAATCGGTAGCTCGTTGGCGAATTTGACGCTCGTATATTACATGATAAGGATTTGCATACTCCCACCCGACTAAAATAGCTCTCTGGGAAAAAGTAGGCAGGTTATCCACTTCTTCCGACAAAGAAGCAATCAGAATATTTTTAGGTTGTTTCTGAAAAAATTCATATAGTGCAGGTGCCTTACCAACGACATAGTTACTGTTTGGAAATTTCTCCAATAAGTACGGATAAAAGAGGATTGTAGTTCCTAGTAGAGTGGTGAATCCCAAAGCTATGAACTGCCGTCGAATTAAAAATTTATCTTGCTGCTTTGCCCATTTAAAAACTGCATCAAGCAGTGCGACTAATACGATTGCTGCACTCAAAATCATCACCAACTTGAAGCTATATCGCGTGTAACGAGCCGGAGCAAAAAGCTTGTAGAGCATGGCATGGGCAGCCACAAATATCCCGAAAGATGCTAGCGCAATCTGAGGCAAAATGATGATGTTGCTGGCAATTTGCTTAATTAGGGGAAACCTGTCGGGATAGCGCATTAAGATTGGCAAGAATAATCCCAGCAGAGATAGGGGATGTTCAAACACATTAGGCAAAAGACCACTATGTTGCCCAAATAGCCAAAACCACAGGGGATTAGTGTTATCAAAAAAAGGAATTCTTCCCGTTTGAGAAAATGCTGGTAACGATCTTAGCTCCATCCCGGCGATCGCTGGGCCAACTTCAGAGGATTTCAAAGCATAGGCCAAGATCGCTAGCAGGCAAAATCCCAGCCCAGTAGCGCCGAACAGATAATCAAGCCGATTCTTAGATAGATGGAGTCGCTGTCCGTCCCAGCGCCACAGTCTCAAGATTAAGATTCCGGCTAAAATGAACAACAACGGGGGATAAAACAATCCAGCCAAAGCGATCGCGCCTAGACATAAAAATAAAGAGCGCCGCAGTAGATAGTACAAAAATGCTAGAAAAAATAAATAAATAAAAGATCGGGGAGTGCTAGAAACTAAATCATCTCTCATAGAAAGATTTTGATTGAGTAGCAGCGTACTAATAAATCCTGCTGCTGGTACCGGAAATATTTCCAGGCAGACTGCAAAACAGTAGGTGGTTGTCAGCAGTGTCAAAAAGACTGGTAGTAATTTACTCAAGCCAAGTGGCTCAATCCCCAAAAATGCTATCAATCGATAGAAAGCAGCATATCCCGAGGGGGTTATAGCTTGAAAATAGTCAGCAATAAAATCATTCGGAAACAAGCTTGAGTCTACAAATCGCTGCATCCAAAACACATATACCCGCGCATCATCTTGCACCACATACGAGCTACTGAAAGCCTGCTTGAGTCCCAAAAAACTATAAATGAGGGCGAAAGTTAAGCTTAAAGTGAACCAAAATATCATCTGAGATTTAGAAGTTTTAGCAGTCGAGGTTGTTAAAAATTTGTGCAGGTGAGTAATTACCATAGGTAAGGTGACAGACTTAAGTTGAATGGGCAAAATGAAACGGAATAGACAAACCCCGTAATCCGACGCTAAGCAGAATTAAACTTAAAGCTCTTCATCAGACTAGACACGGCTGGGATAGTTCCTTGTTTCAGGGAAGCAGGAGCGTCTCCTAGGCGGCAGATGCAGGTAAGGGAGTAGCCGCATAAAGCAGCATACGCTACGCGAGGAGCGTATACACGTACCTGCGCTCCTCGCGTAGCGCTTTTCGCTCTCATCAACAAAATGCTCCCAGTTAGCTGCCTGGAGCGTACACAGGACACGCTCCAGGTAGCTTGCATCAGTTTGATGGGGTTGTAAGGGCACATGAACCCTTAGTGTCACCAGAGGTTCATGTGCGGAACTATGGCATTCGGCTGAGTAATTGGGCTAGACTTTGGACTTGAACGCCTTTGGATTTGTCGCGCTCATCGCCATTATTTGTCAATGACGCTACATCAATTACCAACCTGCTAACAGCTAGTAGAAACAAAAATATGGGGAAAATTTTAGTTACTGGTGCCGCTGGTTTTGTTGGTTTTTACTTGTGTAAACTGCTGCTAGATAGAGGAGAAGAGGTCATTGGCATCGATAATCTCAATGATTATTATGATGTCAATTTAAAACAAGCTCGTTTGGAGCAACTGAAGGACAAAAATAATTTTCAGTTTTACAAACTTGACTTGGCGGATCGTCAAGGAATTGCGGAGTTATTCGCGAATTCCCAGATTGAACAAGTACTACATATGGCTGCCCAGGCCGGTGTACGTTACTCGCTGCAAAATCCCCATGCTTATGTTGATAGCAATCTGGTGGGATTTACGAATATCTTGGAGGGGTGTCGGCATTCGCAAGTTAAACACTTGGTGTTTGCTTCTTCTAGTTCAGTTTATGGGGCAAATAAGAAAATGCCTTTTTCGGTGCATGACAATGTAGATCATCCGGTCAGCTTGTATGCAGCTAGTAAAAAGGCAAATGAACTGATGGCGCATACCTACAGTCATTTGTATGGTTTACCAACGACTGGCTTGCGCTTTTTTACAGTATATGGGCCGTGGGGTCGTCCAGATATGGCAATGTTTTTGTTTACCAAAGCCATTTTAGGAGGGCGTCCGATTGATGTTTTTAATTATGGTAAAATGCGGCGCGATTTTACATACATTGATGACATTGCAGAAGGAGTTTTACGAGTAGCTGATAAAATTCCACACCCAAATCCTGATCTAGCAGGAGCTGACTCCGATCCGGGAGTGAGTGCCGCACCTTATAAAATTTACAATATTGGCAATAATACGCCGGTTGAATTAGGGCGTTTTATCGAGGTTTTAGAAGATTGTCTCGGTACGAAGGCAGTGAAAAATATGCTGCCAATGCAACCGGGAGATGTTCCTGAAACTTATGCCGATATTAGTGATTTACAAAGAGATGTTGGGTTCAAGCCTAGTACACCCATTGAGGTTGGAATTCCACGTTTTGTTGAGTGGTATCGCTCTTTTTATGGGGCTTAGCAGTTAGTCATCAGTCATTAGTTCTATCCATGATTTAAAAAAATGACTAAAAACTAATGACTAATTCCTAACAATTAATCGCCAAGAGCTAGCGCAATCCGAGTTTCTTTTGCAAGAGTTTCTTGGCATTCTCTACTTCTGATTCTTGATTAGAAGTGTAGTAGCGATCGTAGTAATAGTACGATCCACCGGCGTTTCTTCTCACACCGTTGGCAACCATACCCAAGACGGGGGCACTAGAGATTTTTAATGCATCTATCGCTTGTAGCAGGATGGAGCGATCGGTTTTGCCCAGTCTCGCTACCATGATCACGCCATTGGTATGGACAGCCAGGAGTCTGCCATCTGCCAGACCTAGTATCGGTGGCGTGTCATAAATCACTAGATCAAAAACAGCGTTCAACTGCTCCATCAAATACTGCATTCGCTTGGAGGAAAGCAGTCTGGTTGGGTCTGGTGGGATTTGTCCAGCGGTTAGCACGTAGAGATTGTCCCAGGAGGGCAAGCGCTGGATGGCTTCTCTGGGAGTTAGACCTGTGGCAATGACGTTGCTCAGTCCCTGGTGGTTTTCTAAACCGAGGACATTATGAACCTGAGGACGCCGCAAATCTGCATCTACGAGCAAAACTCGCTGTCCCATTGCCGCAGCCGCCTGTGCTAGGTGTACGGATACAGTGGATTTACCATCACCTGGGGACGCTGAGCTAACCACTAGCGAGTGGATGGGGGTATCAGAACCGAGAAAACGAATATTGGTATGGAGAGAACGGAAGGATTCTAAGAAGGGAGAAGCATTGTACCAGCTAGCTTTGCGAGTGGTGGCACGCTCTTTGGATGGGCTATCTCCGATTTGGTTTTTGGCTGAGGCTCCGTTGCCATTTGGCTGGGCAAAATTGGCGAGTTCTGCGATGGGTTTGAATAGTTTGAGTTCTTTGTGGTGGGGAATCAAGCCAAGAATGGGCAGTCGGGTGCTGTCTTTGAGTTCTTCGGGGGAGTGGAAGACATTGTCGAGTCGCTCTGCTAATAAGGCAGATGCCAGCCCTAACATTACCCCAGCGATCGCTCCTAATATCAAATTTTGCTTTGGCTTGGGAAAGATAGGATCTTCTGGCTTTTGAGGTTTGGCAATCAGCTGCCAGGGGAGAGCCTTCTGTGCTGCTTCAATTTGCAGGGTTTCCCGAACGGCTAGAAAGCGGTTTAAACTCTCGGTTGCGACGTTGAGTTCCCGCTGTAAATCTGTGTACTGACGGGCAATCAGGGGCAGTAGTCTAACTTGTTGAGTTAAGCGCTTTTCGGCTTGCGCGATCGCGTTGCCGCGAACTTCCAGAACCTGGACTTGGTTTGCCGCATCCACAAATTGCTGAATCAGCTCTAGACGTACCGTGCTGGGGGAAGACAAATATTGCCGTTCGCTGAGACCAGATAGATTATTTCCCAGTACTGCCGCCGCTTCTTGTTGCAAGAGGGGCAGCAAATTTTGCTGCTGCTCTTTGAGTGACTGAATGGTTGGACTTTCTGCCAGAAATCGGGCTGACTCGGTGGCAAGCTTTGTTTCGACTTCCTTAAGTTTGTTGAGTAACTGTTGGTAACGCGGTGCTTCCGAAAGAGATGCGGCAGCGATCGCTTGATTAGGGGGTAATCCTAACTGCTTTTGTAACGTTGCATACAGCGAACGGACTTCATTATGTTTTAGTTGATTATCGAGTTTTTGTTCCTCAACATTAGACACCAGCACGGCAAGTTGTTTGGCTTGTTCTTCCGGATCGAGGATGTTGTACCGCTGCCGGAACGTTTGCAGTTGTCCCTGGAGTTTGTCCACTCGTTGCTGAAGTCCCGGTAATTGACCGTCTACAAACTTAATCCCCTGGTTGAGGTTCGTTTGTCGCTCCTGAAGAGAGTACCTCAGATAAACTTTAGCTAACTCAAATAATACATACTTAATTTTATCGGGATCGGTATCGCGGTAACGTACTTCTAAAATTTTTGTTTTATCTAGTTGGGTAATTGTCAGATTGTTTTTAAGAATTAGTGATTCATAGTCGATATCGGGATAGCGCTTTTGGATCTGAGCGATGAATGCCGCCATCCGTTCGGAACTAAGTAAAACTTTAATTTGGGTTTCGTAATCCAGACTAGAGTCGTTTAGAGCTGGCTCGATTGCCTGTAATTGAGTAAGTTTCGTCAGCTTATTTTCAGCCGTAACGGGTTCCACCAGGAGTTGGAACTTTCCTTCATACTTGGGTGTTTGGCTGAATGTCCATAAGCCGATTCCAGTCGTGACAACGATCGCCACCCCCGCAATCACCAAAGCACGGCGACGCACCACATTCAAGAGCTGACGAACATTCAAGTCGTCCTGGCTGTTTTCTAGAAACTGAGTTTCGTCGGTTAGCGGCAATGGCTGAAGTTGCTTGCCATTCCCTTTCGGCGATGACGGTTGAGAAAATTGGCCCGCTTCCATCTAAACCCCTGCACCTTGTTGGCTTGGTTGACGCGCTCGCCAGGGAGATTCCTGGTTCTAGCCTCATTTTGTACCATGAATGTGCAGGATGCTACATCCAAACGATCAAATTTTTTACTCAGCTCTTGATTGTGGCTCTCCAGACCTAGCCAGCCACGTTTTTACTCGAAGATTCTAAAGAAGTTGAATAAGCTGAAAACCCCTCCCAGCGGACTCAACACCGTCCCCAGCGTGTCTGAGAAATTAGCGAGGTTAGAGCGGTTCACCACCACCACGTCGTTATTGCGTAGAATCGGATTGTTTTGATCGTTGATGCCCTGAGCAAAATTGACCGGGACGTTCCGCTTTGATATGGTGCCATTGGCGTTGAGACGAATTAGCTCTACCGAACTCCTCCGGGCACGATTGTTAAATCCTCCGGCTGCCAGCACCGCTTGATTCAAGGTCGTATTGGGTGGCAGTTCAATCGTCCCTGCTTTGGCAACTTCCCCGACCACATTGACCCGAATGGTATTGGGAGAGAAGCTAGCCGATGCGACTTGGGGTACCTCAGAGGGATCGATATTGCTAGCAGTAGGCACCACCACGGTATCTCCCTCTTGCAAGATGACATCTTGGGTGACATCCCCGGACTGTAAAAGTTGCCAGAGGTTGATATTGAGGACTTTTTCGGGTCCTGAACGGGCGGAACGGCGGACTTGAACCTGGCGAATATCTGCTAAGGAGGTAATTCCCCCTGCGACTTGAATGGCTTGGGTTACGGTGGCAGGAGTGCTGCTAGAAGCCGCAGTCGCATTCGCCTCAGGGGGAGTATTCGCAGTGGCAATGGTCGTTGGTGACACGATATAAGGCCCTGGACGGGATACTTCTCCGACTACGACAATCTTGATCGGCCCGGTGTTCTGGGGCGCAAAGCTGGCATCCGCTAAGGTACGGGATTCATCGGCGTTGATTTGGGGGCTGGTGGGGATAAACAGCGAGTCTCCATCTCGCAAGGTAAGGTCTTGACTCAAATCACCGTTGTTGAGTAATTCCCAGAGATTGACAGCGATGACTCCCGATGAACCGGGCGAAAGGCGGCGCAGTTCTACTTGGCGGATATTGGCGGCTTGAGTAATGCCCCCAGCCAATTGTAGTGCTTGCGTGACGGTGGGAAATTGAGTGCCTTCGGTTAAGTTAACCGTGTAGGAACCCGGACGATTGACTTCCCCAGCCACGGCGATTTTGACCGGACGGGGTGCCAGCAGAGTAATGGTCAGCAAGGGGCGTCGGATGTAGCGACCGTATCTGCTAGAAATTTCATCGGTTGCTCTTTCGAGGCTCAATCCCTGAACGGGTACGCTGCCAATGATTGGCAGGTTGAGCGTACCATCGATTAGCACCTGATACTCTCCGCTGTATTCAGGAACCTCAAAAATATCCAGCCGGACGCGATCGCCTGCGCCTAGAGTATATGGGGCATCCGGTCCACGTCTGGTAGATGTTCCCGCTGGGGCAGCAGAAGGGCGCAATCCGGGGAGTTGCGCGATCGCTGGTGATGAAACCGTCATTGCCGCCACGGCTAGAAGCGCGAAGCCCGCAACGGTTCGGGTAGCCAGTTTCGGAAAACTAGCACCGCTCTTACAAAAATTACAGCTTGTTTCACGATGCCTTTTGGCGCTCAACTTAGCACTCTTCATTCCAAATCTGTTAAACCTCGTTACACAAAGTCACGCCATTGACGGATACAATCCGTAAAAAGTTGCAGTATAAAGTTTAATCACCAACGTAATTTTCCCAAACTCGTGTACCTTTGAGGTGGCAAGGAATATTTGGGTATGAGGAGGATAAGGTTATGACGCCAGCAACAGGTAGGAGCCGTGTCAGTGCAAGCAAAAAGAAATTGTGGTATCGGGTACACATCCTACTAAGTTCCATGTTTTTGGGCAGTACGATCCTCTATGCAGCTGCCAGTCTGGCTACCACGAAGGCAAGTTCTACCAACGGGAATGCTTCAGCACCAGCCAAGGGTAGCGGTTCAATGGGTGACGCACTCTTAAAAACGATGCTGGGAGCTGACGCGCTGCGTTCTAACCCGCCCGCTCCTTCAACCACCCCCCGTTCTAGCTCTTCCCTACCAGCGGTTAGCAATCCAGCCGCCCCTGGAAGAAGTTTACAGCAACCTGGAGCCGTCACGACGCCGACTCAACTGGCTCAAGCCAGCACCTTCCCAGATGTACAAGGTAGCTGGGCGCAGACGTTTATTGAAGCACTCGCAGAGCGAGAAGTGATCGTAGGCTTTCCAGATGGCTCTTTCCGCCCTGACGAGCCGGTGACACGCGCTCAGTTTGCCGCCATGATCCGGAAGGCTTTTCAAAGACCCGCCACTCGCCAAGCGATCGATTTTGTGGATGTGCCTGCCAATTACTGGGGTTACACAGCCATTCAGGAAGCTTATCGGACAGGGTTTTTAGAAGGATACCCCAACCAGGTTTTCCAGCCGAATCAAAACATCCCCCGCGTTCAAGTCTTGGTATCTTTGGTCAGCGGACTTAACTTGAATCCAACCGCAGATACCGCCTCAATTTTAAATGGTTTATTTCAGGATGCTGGGAGCATTCCTGCCTATGCCCGCACCAGTGTTGCCGCTGCCGCACAAAATCAGCTAGTTGTCAACTATCCAGATGTGGCGCTGTTAAATCCTAATCAGTTAGCCACCCGTGCTGACGTGGCAGCGTTTATTTACCAGGCTTTAGTGAATGCGGGGCAAGCGCCGCAGATTCCCCCAACGGATGTTGCCGCTCGTTACGTGGTTGGCTACGAACCCGTTGCGACAACACCGCCTCCCCTGACAGCAGAGCAAGTTGCAGCCTTGCGCCAACAGTATCGACTTCCTGCACCCCCGATAGTAGAACAGCTACGGCGGTTAATTGGGGGAAATTCCAGTATTACGACACCCACGGCTTTCGGGGCTGACCGAGGGCAGGCATTTATCGGAGCTGGCTTCCAAGAAAGAACCCGCAACACCAATAAGGCAGATGGGGTAATTGCTGCGGGTATTGGTGTGGGCGATGCTCGCAAAGCCGTGGGTGTAGAAGGAGTTATCTCAATCTATGACCTCTTCGGCGATGATAGCTTTGAAGATGGTGGCATCAGCTTCAAGATTCACCGCCAGTTTGCTAATGACATAGCCGTCGCTGTTGGGGTAGAAAATATCGAGACATTTGGAGAACCCGATCCGGGGTACAGCACCGTTTACGGTGTCGTCAGTAAAGTTTTCCCACTAGGATCTCGGACAACCGCAGGCTTCTCCCCCTCAGTTACTGCCTCTGTGGGTCTGGGTGGCGGTCGCTTTCGTTCAGTACCTGATATTGAGGCTGGTAGAGATTCTGTCAATCCGTTTGGCAGTATAGGCGTGCGCGTAGCTCAACCAATATCGGTCATTGCCGAATGGAGCGGTCAAGATTTGAATGTGGGTGCTTCGATCGCTCCATTCGAGAATATACCGCTGATCATCACTCCAGCGCTTGCTGATGTAACCGGAAATGCTGGTGATGGGGCGCGTTTTATCCTGGGCGTCGGTTACGGCATTACTTTCTAAGTTCTTTGCTCGCAAAACAAAAGCCATGAACATCAAACGTCTTTCTGTAAATCTCGGTCTGGGTTTAGCTTTGGGTTCTTCTCTTCTGCTTTCGGAAACAGCGCTTGCCCAGACTCCAGGCTTCAATTCAGATGTCACCGGGCCGGTTATGACGACTAGCGACGTTGTCAACGGAGCCTTCATACCCGGCAGAGGCGGGCGGGGAAGACTCGCCTTCAGAACGGAGGCGATCGCGTCTGCTGTCAACCAGGCAGCAGCCTCAGTCAACTCCCAGACTGCCAATAATAGCTTAGGGAACGTTTTGACAGGGACTGGAAATGTTGCTGCTAGCGCGAGCCAGCTAGAAAGCGGTCTGGTGAATGCTACTGAAGGCATTAATCCAACCCTGGCTCGTAACGTGGTTGCCAACTTGCAAGGGCTAACCGCAAATGGTAGGGTCGATGCGGTTCGGCTGGCGGCGGCAGTGGAAGCATATAATGCTCTCATCAACTCCAGTAGCGGCGTATTTTTGAGCGAGCCTCCCGATGAGCTGCTAGCGATTCAATCTGTCCTGGCTGCATTGTTGAATGCGGCTTTTGGAGCAGGTTAATGGTACTTCCAAATTTGATGTCAATTAATGAGGATCTATGGGGTTGAGCGCTGCTACTATCAGTCCCTATCAGGGAGTTTGGGATGAAATCGCTCAGCAAGCTGAAAACTTGAGCTAAGTGTAGGTGAAACAAACTCTAGCAGCACAAAAGCTGCTCCATTCGTGGAAAAAGCTGACTAGTGGCTCGACCAACCGCCAAATCTTTGGTGCAGCTGTTACAGTTGCTCTGATGACAGCGTTGGTAAAAGTAGCAGCTGCGGGAAAGGAATTGGTAGTTGCTTGGAAATTTGGCACTGGGGACGAACTCGATGCATTTTTAATTGCCTTGCTCGTTCCTTCTTTTATCATCAATGTGGTAGCTGGCTCTTTTAATGCTGCCTTCATCCCCACCTATATTCAGGTACGGGAGAAAGAAGGTGTAGAGGCAGCACAAAGGCTTTTCTCCGGGGTAATTGTCTGGAGTTTAGGGTTGTTGTTAATTACTACCATACTGATGGTAGTTACTGCGCCTCTATATCTACCCTGGATTGCTAGGGGGTTTAGCTCTGAAAAGTTAGGCCTGACGTTTCGTCTTCTGTGGGTGATCGCGCCTGTTGTGCTGCTGGATGGGGTGGTTGTTATCTGGGTTGCACTTTTGAATGCGGGTGAGCGATTCGCTTTAGCTGCACTTTCTCCGATTATTACCCCAGTTATCAGTGTGATATTTCTGCTGATATGTTCGTCTTGGGGAATCTTTGCCTTGGCAGGTGGTCTACTGTGCGGTGCAGTTTTGGAGATGGTAGTTATGGGAGTGGCGCTGAAGCGGCAAGGTATCTCATTGCGCCCCAGGTGGTACGGATTTGATCCTCACTTGCGTCAGGTAGCTGGTCAGTATGCACCGATGATTGCTGGAGCTTTTTTAATGAGCAGCACCAATCTGGTGGATCAATCAATGGCAGCAATGCTGTCACCGGGAAGTGTCGCCGCCTTAAACTATGGCAATAAAGTAATTGCATTTCCAATTGGGCTAATGGCTACAGGATTGGGAACAGCAGTAATTCCATATTTTTCAAAGATGGTTGCCTGTAAAGATTGGACAGGAGTACGCTATACACTTCAGCGGTTTCTTTTTTTTATTTTTATGGTGACCGTACCCTTAACAGGGTTTTTATTTCTGTTTTCTGAACCTATTATCCAAGTGTTGTTTCAAAGGGGTTCATTTACACCTGAAGCTACGCGCTTAGTAGCCCAAATACAAGCTTTTTATGCCTTGCAAATCCCTTTTTATATTTCAGGTATTTTGGTTGTGCGGTTAATTTCGTCAATTCAACTTAATCAGATACTAATGTGGGCGTCTGGGTTTAATTTAATAATTGATATTAGCTTCAATTACTTGCTTACAAAGTATATGGGCGTATCAGGTATTGCCTTATCTACTTCCATTGTTATCTGTTTTTCCTTTGGGTACTCGACCTACTGTTTATTGAGTGTGAAAAAAATTACACCCAAACTTATATGAAGTTAATAACCCTTTTTCGCCTCTTATACAAAAAGTTTTTTTCTAAGCAAGAAAGTAAGTATGCTAGCTTTGTTCTCGGTGAGAAAATAGCATCTTTATGGTATCCAAAATTTACTTTCAGTGAGTATGGAAAGATATGGCTTGAAGATAAAGATTTTTTCGATTTTTACGAAAAATATGTAGGAAAAAGCTACCGTTCTGCTGACAGAAAATTTTTTATTACATCTTTGTTATCGCTTGTTGATGAATTGCCGGGTGACACGGCTGAGTGTGGTGTCTTTAACGGTGCTTCATCTTGGCTAATTTGTAATAAATTTAAAAATACTAACAAGGTACATCATGCTTTTGACTCGTTTGAAGGCTTATCTTCACCTTTGGAGATAGATGGAGTGTATTGGCAGGCAGGTGATTTGAAAGCCACTGAAGATATAGCTAAAAGAAATCTTGCCGAGTATAAAGATAAAATAGAAATCTATAAAGGCTGGATACCAGAAACATTTAATAATGTCTCAAGTAAAAAATTTTGTTTTGTTCATATAGATGTTGACCTTTATCAACCTACCTTTGATTCCCTTTGTTTTTTCTACCCTAAAATGGTAACTGGTGGACTAATCTTGTGTGATGACTACGGATTTACAACCTGTCCAGGCGCAAAAAAAGCGTTTGATGAGTTTATGGAAAATAAGGCAGAAAAGATTATTAATGTTCCAAGTGGTCAAGCTTTTGTCATAAAAAAATAATTGTACTGGCTACAGCAATGCTTCAGTAAAATAAAAAAATGCAACAGGACAAAATCTGGGATTATTTTCAGGTACAATCATCTGACATATTCTTGCAGTCAGCTCCAAGGTTGAACTATCTTTTTCGCCAAGTTTTGGCAATTTATAGTCACACCAAGCCAAGAGTATTGAACATAGGAGTTGGCAACGGCTGGCTTGAACAGAAATGTATGGAGCAAGCCTGGGAAACTTATGCTTTAGACCCAAGTGAAACCACAATTGCTCTGCTGGAGCAAAGGGGTATTGAAGGAAAGGTAGGGTATATAGAACAGATTCCGTATCCTGATAATTTTTTTGATGTTGTTTTTTGTTCTGAGGTTATCGAACATTTATCAAGTGAACAAATACAGCAAGGCTTGTATGAGATAGAACGGATATTAAAAAATTCTGGGTTATTGGTTGGGACTGTTCCATTTAAGGAAAACCTTTTTAACAGCCAAGTTATCTGTCCTGATTGTGGACATATTTTTCACAAATGGGGACACCAGCAGTCTTTTAATACTCATAGTTTAGCGGCTATATTTTCAGGTAATCTGAAAGTAGAGAAACTTAAAGTAATTTATTTTGTTAGTTGGTCATCATTGAATTGGAAGGGTGTTATAAGTGCCTTGCTCAAAAAATGCTTATCAGTAATTGGCTTACATGGAAGCAACGGAAATATATTTTTTATAAGTAAGAAATTTGTATGAGTCTTATCGGTGATATCTATTCTAACCTATATAAAAAGGTTTGCGGAACGCATCCGCATATACGATTTTGGCATTTTCAATGGTTGGCAGTAAAAGACCTTTATTCAGATCTCAAGCGTATATTACCGACTCTTGAAGGGCGCTTGCTCGATGTTGGCTGCGGTGATAAACCTTACAGCACTTGGATAAATTTAGAGAAAGTCAAACATATCGGCATTGATATTTATCCCGGCTCAAAGGTTGATATTGTCATTGACACTGATGAAGAATGGCTTTTAGAAACATCTTCTTTTGATGCTATTTTATGCACTCAGGTTTTAGAACACACAGCCAACTTAGGCAATACTATTGAGGAAATTACTCGGGTTTTAAAAACGGGCGGTATACTAATACTAACTGTACCTTTTATTTATAACGAGCATGGTACACCAGATGATTATCGGCGGTTTTCAGTATACGGACTTAAAAATTTAATCGAGCAAAATTATGAAGTTATGGAAGCAAAACATCAAGGCGGTATTGGTAGCACGGTTGGGGCGCTAGTTTTAAATTGGCTCGAAAGGCAAATGAACTTGTACAAATACAGTCGTATATTAAAAGGCGTAATTCTCCCGCTTTGGATATTTTTTTGTATGGTCATTAACTTAAGCGGTTGGTTGATAGATTATAGCGATCGCACTCAGGCATTTTATAGTAATGCTTTAATAGTTGCAAAAAAAAAATGCGGTTAACCTTAGTAATTCCTTCCATATTCGCTGGCGGTGCTGAAAAGGTAATGTCAGTCATGGCTAACTACTGGGCAGCTAAAGGATGGAAAATTACTTTGTTGACTTTCGATGATGGCAAAGTACCTCCGTTTTATGACCTAGATTGCCATGTTCATCATATTTGTTTGGGTATAGCTAGAGAGTCGCCAAGCTTGCTCGTTGGTATCTGGAATAACCTGAAATGCATTCAAGTTCTAAGAGTCGCCATTGCTGATAGTCAGCCCGATGCTGTAATTAGCTTCATAGATAAAAATAACATACTCACCCTACTGGCGACGCGCGGGTTACATATCCCAGTAGTAGTATCTGAACGCATTCATCCAGCAATGTACTCTATTGGCGGGGTAAGGGGGTTATTGCGTCAGTGGATTTATCCCAAAGCCAATCGAGTTGTTGGGGTAACTGCAAGAGCATTGAGTTATTTTTCTGCCCAGATACAATCTCGCTCGTATGTTATCCCTAATCCAGTTATATTTATTAATACAAACCAAACAGAGTCAGCAAAATTGATAACTAAACCATCTCTAATTGCTGTTGGACGGCTTGACTCTCAGAAGGGTTTTGACTTACTGCTACAAGCTTTTGCACTGCTAAAAGTCTGCTACCCTGATTGGACATTGACAATATTAGGAGAAGGGGCATTACGCACAGAATTAGAAGCTTTGCGGAACCAACTTGGTTTGTCTAACCGGGTTCATCTACCTGGACGGGTGAAAAATATTTATGAGTTTCTGAAGCAGGCGGATATTTTCGTTATGTCTTCCCGGTTTGAGGGATTTCCTAACGCTCTGTGTGAAGCCATGGCTTGTGGGCTACCCGTCATTTCTACAGACTGTCCTAGTGGACCAAGAGAGATTATTCGTGATGGCGTCGATGGTATTTTAGTACAAAATGGAAATGTAGATGCTTTGGCAGCAGCAATGGAGCGTCTGATGTCTAATGAAGCAGAGCGCCAACGCCTAGCTAGTCGTGCTACACAGGTAATGGATAGATTTAGTTTAGAGAAAATAATGGAAATGTGGGAAAACTTGTTGGATCAAGTTATCAAGGAGAAGCTATGACAAGCACTTTTGAGCAGGAAGTGAAGCAGGGCGATCGCTTTGAGTTTGGCAAAAACTGGAGAGGATTTTTATCAGTTCTCAATGACGCTCGCATAGCAGAAGCAGAGAAGTCTCTTAAGCAAATGCTAGTAGTAGAAGATTTACAGAGCAAAACATTTCTTGATATTGGTTCTGGCAGTGGATTATTTTCACTGGCTGCCCGTAGGCTAGGGGCGAAGGTACATTCCTTTGATTACGATACAGAGTCAGTAGCTTGCACGCAAGAACTAAAATGCCGATACTTTCCTAATGATTCTAACTGGACTATAGAACAGGGTTCAGTGCTGGATGTGGATTACATCAAGTCTCTAGGAAAATTTGATATTATTTATGCTTGGGGTGTGCTTCATCACACTGGTGCAATGTGGCAAGCTCTAGAAAATGCAATATTCCCTGTTGCAGAACAGGGAATATTGTTTATTGCTATTTACAACGATCAAGGTAGAAAATCTAAAATTTGGCGCAGAATCAAGCAAGTTTATTGTTCAGGGATCGCAGGTAGAACTCTAATTTCTGCTTTATTTATTCCCTATTTTATCCTGAGTGGATTAATAGTGGATCTGGTTAAAGGTCGAAATCCAATAATTCGCTATACTGAGTACAAAAACTCAAGAGGTATGTCCAGAGTTTATGATTGGTTGGATTGGTTAGGTGGCTATCCTTTTGAGGTAGCAAAGCCAGAAGATATTTTTAATTTGTATGAAAACAAAAATTTTGTTTTAGAAAAGTTCATTACTTCTGGAGGTGGTTCAGGTAATAATCAATTCGTTTTCATAAAAGGATGATTAGTTATATTTATGCTTTGTTTAACGAGTGAAACAAAAATATGAATAAAAATTATTTTAGATAAGAAAATGTTATTTTAATGCTAATTATCCTTGTAAATGCCTTAGCTATAGCTATAAATCGACTGATGTTTTTGAAATTAGAAACAGATGTTTTGCTGTTGCTATGCTAGAAATAATATAACGATTGAGAATAGTTTTTTTTGATGATTTTATGGCGAGCGTTGTAGAGAGATTCATTAGCAATTTGATGGGGAACAATAGCGATGGAAGAGCGAAATAAACAGCCGACAGTGCATGAGCAAGCTTATCAGCCTGTATTCACAGTTTTCACTCCAACCTATAACCGCGCTCACACTCTTCATCGGGTTTATGAAAGTCTTCAAGCACAAACATATCGAAACTTTGAGTGGGTAGTTATTGATGATGGTTCTATTGATAATACCTGTGAGTTGGTAGAGCAGTGGCGGCAAGAAGCTAATTTTACAATTCGTTATTTTTATCAAGAAAATTCTGGCAAGCATATTGCGGTTAATCGTGGGGTACGAGAAGCTAAAGGCGAACTATTTCTTGTTCTTGACTCTGATGATGCTTGCGTCTCAGAAGCGCTGGAACGTTTTAAAGAGCATTGGGATCTAATTCCTGAAGATAAAAAACATCGTTTTTCTGCTGTCACCTGTTTGTGCAATGACCAAAATGGGGAAATAGTTGGTAGCCGTTTCCCATTTGACCCAACTGACTCGGATTCTTTAGAAATTCGTTACCGCTACAAAGTTACAGGCGAAAAATGGGGATTTCACCGCACAGAGGTGCTGCGTCAGTTTCCTTTTCCAGAGATAGTTGGTGAGAAAACTATTCCTCAAGGTTTTGTATGGGGCAGGATTGCTAGAGAATATAAGACAAGATTTATAAATGAGCCTTTGCGAGTCTACTTTAGTGGCACAGATCAGTTGACCCGACTTTCACCACAAGAAATTTCTTTGGGTCATGCTTTATGGCATAAAATTATTTTAAATGAGCAGAGCAGTTGGTTTTGGTATGCACCATTCAATTTTATGCGCTCGGCTGTTCACTACAGCCGATTTTCTTTTCATACCGGGATTACTGTCAGCGAACAGTTTAAAATGCTTAACACAAGAATTGGTAAATTTCTATTGCTAGGAGCTTTACCTGTAGGGTATTTGGTTTACTGCCAGGATCGAAAGGAATAATATGGTAAACATTCAGCCTTTTTCAGATACAGAACTATTAGAAGCTTTTTATAGCTCTGAAATTGCTACTTCCAAGCATCTACTGACTATTTACTCATTAGCTATTGGTTTAAATGCAAAAATAATAATTGATTTGGGGATAGGCTCAACAACAAAAGCTTTGCGTGCTGCTGCTTTAAAAACAGGTGGAGTTGTTATGAGTTGTGATTGTGATGTTAATAGATTCTCATCTTTGTTAAAAAACCAAGACAAGCATTGGCAATTATATTTGGGCGCTAGTGAAACTTTTTTAAAATCCTTGGAACAGCCTTTTGATCTTGTTGTTCATGATGCCGCCCATGATTATTTTCAAGTCAAACTAGATTTAGAGCTGATTTTACCTAAGATGAAAACTTTTGGTATAATTTGCGTGCATGACACACAGCAAACTAACCTTTGCCATGATATGCTTGCAGCAATTAGAGATGCTACGAACGGATACAAAATTTCCCTTACTCACCTACCATTCAATGCAGGTCTTTCTATTATTAGAATCGAAGAAGGGAACTATCCTTCTATAACACCCAATGGTAGTCTCTTAAAAGATGGGCTGTTTGATACTCAACTGATATCATTTCATCCTTACAATGATAATTTAAACAATATTAATGCGAATAATTCTTCGTTAGGGCGATGGCTTCGCTGGAGATTAAGAAAATTGATAAAGGGTTGGTAAGAAAGGCAAAATATTCTTATAGTTTTTTGTTGAAAGCAGCTTGTGCAACAATCGTTCTTTATTAATAAAGCAAAATTTAATATCACTTTTATCATCCGCTCACTCAATTATGGCGGTGCTGAAAGACAGTTATTGACGCTAGTACAATGTCTTGAAAAAGAACGCTTTAATATAACGGTTTTATACTTTTATTCGGGCGGTACTTTAGAAAAAAATCTCAAGGATACTCGAGTCCAATTGATTTCTCTGGACAAGGGTGGACGATGGGATATAGTTGGTTTTTCTTGGCGTCTTGTCTCTCAGATAAGACGCATCAAACCTGACTTATTGCATGGATATTTGGGTATACCTAATTTACTGACTATCTGCCTAAAAATGCTTTTTCCCTCAACTCGGGTAATTTGGGGAGTACGAGCATCCAACATAGATTTCAGTTGCTATGACTGGCTATCCCGTCTGGTCTTTAAACTAGAGTGTATGTTTTCACGCTTTGCCGATCTTATCATCGTGAATTCTCGTGCTGGTCGCACCTATCATCTGGAACATGGCTTCCCTGCTGATAAAATGCTGGTAATTCCTAATGGTATTGATACAGAGCACTTTAAACCTAGCTTAGAAACTAGAGCAAAGGTGCGGACAGAATGGGAAATTTCAGAGGATACCATTTTAATTGGTTTAGTTGGACGGCTAGATCCCATGAAAGACCATCCTACCTTTCTCAGAGCAGCTGCACTCTTGTGCAAACAACGCCAAGATGTACGCTTTGTATGCGTGGGTACTGGTTCTGAGAGTTACGCTCAAAAGTTGTATCAGTTGGCTAAGAAGTTAGATATTTCTGAAAAAGTTATCTGGGCAGGAGCGCGTGCCGATATGCCTATGGTTTACAATGCTCTGGATATTGCTACCTCTTCTTCTTCTTATGGCGAAGGGTTTTCCAATGCGATTGGCGAGGCAATGGCTTGTAGTGTCCCCTGCGTGGTAACGGATGTAGGGGATTCATCGTGGATTGTGGATGATACAGGGCTAGTTGTACTCCCTCAAAGTTCAGAGGCTCTGTTAGCTGGGTGGTTGACCTGTTTGGGAAGAGACAGAAACGCAATGGGGCTAAAGGCGCGATCGCGTATAGTCGAGCATTTCAGTGTAAAGCAACTCGTAGAGCAAACAGAGGAAGCACTGTGGCTGAAGGTTTAACCAGCGATTTGCTCTGGCCTGCTTTCTGTATTGGATTATTATGCTTCTGGATTGCTAGTCGAAATCTTTCAAATTTTACAGCCTTTTATGCAGCCCTTGTCAAAGTTTTAATTCCGCTGCTTTATTTTGCTTTTTTCTATGATGGTACTTGGACATTTCTAGATGACATAGGTTATCAATTCCAGGGCAAAAAAATGTTGGAATTGGGATATAACCCGATTACAGCCTTAGTCAATCCAGATGGTCTGTCGAATCTGATGTTTCTATCAGGAGGGAGACATATCCTCTATGGCTGGTGGAATATACTCGGTCAGTATTTATTTGGTAAGTATTACTATCCTCCAGTATTTCTTAACGTTTTTCTTACTTTTATTAGTGGATATTTTCTTTTTCGTATAGCTCATCTGAGTGGTTTTAGCCGTAAGTATTCTAGGGGGCTTTTTTTATTTTCTTTATTTCACTGGGAAATAGTAGTATGGTCATCCTTTGTGAATTTAAAAGATATTCTTGTTATGACTGTTACCATAATAGCACTTTACTTAATCTTAAGATTATCCAAACAACTCAAATTATATGATTTATTGAGTTTGGGAGGAATAGTTTTCATCTTTTTCTGGATTAGATTTTATGTCCCTGTCGTCATCATGATAGCTACCCTAATTTGGATTTCTCTTTTTCAGAAGGGCTGGCGGAGATACATCTTACTTGTTTTAGCAGCCATTGGTAGCATTTCTGTAGTATTTTTTTTAGGATTAGAAGATACTCTATATAATTTAAATCGCCTCGATCGGAATTGGACAACTATTGTACTTGGAGTAATCAGGATGGCACTAACACCTCAACCTTGGTCAATTGAGCCAGCATATACTTTCCTGTTTTTTCCATCTATTATTCATTGGGTATTATTTCTCCCTGCTATCTGGGGTGGATGGATGCTTTGGTGGCGTTCAAGGGAAGTCAAATTGCTGTTCATATACCTTGCCCTAGCCCTTCTGCTTTATGGAGCTTTTTATGATCTACAAGGACCTCGTCAGCGGCTTCAGATAACACCTATCATTGCTTGGGCACAATTTCACTTTTTGTGGGTAATTTTAAAAAATCAGCGCCCTCGCATTCCGTTAAAAGCACATACGAGCTAGCTAAGACTAGAAAACTAGATGAAGTTGTTGTTTATCATCACCGGGCTTTCAACTGGTGGGGCTGAAATTATGCTCTACAATCTGTTGTCTCGGATAAATCGAGAGAAGTTTGAGCCGGTTGTTATTTCTCTAATGAAGCGAGGAACCTTAAATGCTTGCATTGAAGCTTTGGGTATTTCAGTTTATACACTTGGTATGCAAAGAATACCGACATTGGTCTCGCTTTGGCACCTCGTCTATACAGTTCGTCAACTGAAGCCCGACTTGATACAAGGCTGGATGTATCACGGCAATCTAGCAGCACAGTTGGCTAACATTTTGTGTTTTCCAAATTTACCTGTTTTATGGAGTATTCATTATTCAATTGATTTAGTAGCCGCTGAAAAGCCTATAACTGCGCTGGTAATCGTGATATGTAAATATATTTCAAAATTATCCCATAAAATTATTTTTGTAAGCAAAACTAGTCAATTGATACATGCTAAATTTGGTTATTTTAAGGAAAATAATTGTATTATTCCAAATGGCTTTGATAGTTCACTCTTCAGACCTTCAGAGCGTGCTAAAGTAAGGGTTCGTTCAGAGTTAGGCTTACCTGAAAAATCTCTTATCATTGGATTGGTTGCTCGTTACCATCCAATGAAAGACCATGCTAATTTTATTCAGGCTGCTTCATTACTAGCAAGAAACTACCCTGACCTATACTTCCTTCTAGTTGGACAGGGTATAGAGCGAGGAAATAAAATTTTAAATCAATTAATCCAAGACTTTGGACTTGTAAGGCAAATACATTTGCTAGGAGAGCGACATGATATTCCGAAGCTCACTGCTGCTTTAGACATTGCTTCGTCTTCCTCCTCCTATGGCGAAGCCTTCCCTCTGGCTATTGGTGAAGCTATGTGTTGTGGTGTACCCTCTGTAGTTACAGATGTGGGAGATTCAGCCTGGATTGTGGGAGATACAGGGCGAGTTGTACCGCCAAGAAATCCGCAAGCACTCGCCAATGCTTGGAAAGAATTAATTGATTTAGGATCAGATGGTAGGCAAGCGTTGGGAAAGGGGGCACGGGAAAGAATCATCGAATACTTTTCTTTGGACTCTGTTGTGGAACAATATGAGGCATTATATGAAAATATGCTTAAAAAAAAATAAACTACAACTACAATCTTTTCTCCAAGTCCATCAAGCTATGTTTACAAAAAGGGTAAATAACATATTAAATTATTCACCTTTTGTCAAGGCAAATGCATTTGTACCCGCTCATATTATTTCTAAGCTTTGTATCGCAGCTATACACTTCGATACAAATTCTGGTTCAACCCATACGGCCTTTTTTGAAGAAAATTCAGTACGTCATATAGTAAAGATATTTGTTGACCACAAAAAATATGGATATTTAGACAAATTTTATGGAGTAGCTGCTGAAATAAATCTAGGGGGTAATGCTGGCGTTGCAATAGACAGGAGGGATGCAAATAAGTATGCTGCTTGATAGACAAAATGTATAGCCGTCGTAATTCTGAATAGCAAAGCCGAATTTATGATGAGCTTGCATAAAAATATAAATTAGATGATTTCCGAAAGCACGATTGATGAGATGGTCAAGCATTAGTCAGTATCGATTGGGAAAGTGGTCAGACAGCAGAAAGAAAATTATTTTACAAAATGTGCGGTTGAGCAAGGCAAAATCTAAAATTTTATTGTATCCCGTGCTGTTCTAGAACATCTTTACAATCCCCTAGATAATCTAACATAAGATGGTCGCCTGCCTCAAACAAGGAGGACAAATGTTCCACAAAATTGATTTGCGCGATCATGGGATGTTAACCGCAAGACAACATGAAGTCACTTTTCTACAATTACCTACCTATATTTATCCTTACATGGTACGCAACTCTGGTCGTCTGAACCGGATTCTAGTACATCGCTACTGAGATGTACTAAAAGAGATGAAGAGTAATAGTTTGATTGATTACTCATTGTTAGTTACACGTTTAGTAAGTTTCAGAGATATCACTCTCCACCAAAAATTTGAATACATTGATGCGGACAAGCGGCATCAAGCAATAAATTTAGTGGAATATCATAGGCAAAAGTTTGCAAGGGAGTTTCGCCATGTAAATAGCCAAGACATAGCTATATCTGGCATTTTTAATTGAAAAAAATGGATAAATAAAAATTGTGTGTGGTATTACAGGTTTTTGGGACACATCCTGCCAAAAAAGCGCATTGCAGATGCAGGCGATCGCGCAGAAAATGTCAAATACCCTACTCCATCGAGGGCCAGATGACGGCGGAGTATGGGTGGATGCTGCATCTGGGATTGGTTTTGGGCATCGGCGACTGGCGATTGTAGACCTTTCCCCAGAAGGACATCAGCCGATGGTGTCTGCAAATGGGCGCTATGTAATTGTATTCAATGGCGAGATTTATAACTTTTTAGAATTGCGGCGAGAATTGGAACGGCTAGGACATCGGTTTCGCGGTCGTTCCGACACAGAGGTGATGCTGGCTGCTTTCAGCGAGTGGGACGTGGAACCAGCAGTCAAACGTTTTAACGGGATGTTTGCCTTTGCGTTGTGGGATTGGCAAGAGCGAGTTTTACATTTAGGGCGAGACAAACTAGGCGAAAAACCCCTCTATTACGGCTGGATAAATGGAACTTTTTTATTTGCATCTGAATTAAAAGCTATCAAGGCTTATCCTAATTTCGAGGCTGAAATTAACCGGGATGCCTTAGCCTTGTTTATGCGGCATAACTACATCCCAGCACCCTATTCCGTCTATAAAGGTATTTACAAGCTACCCCCTGGCACTCTTCTAAGTTGGAATGGGGGTGCGACTCGTTCTCCTACCGTACCCTATTGGTCTGCCAAGGAAGTTGCTGAATCGGGTATTGCTAACCCTTTCACAGGTTCAAAGTCGGAAGCAGTAGAACAGTTGGAAGCTTTGTTACAGCAAGCAGTACATCTGCGAATGGTGGCAGATGTGCCCTTGGGTGCTTTCCTGTCAGGGGGCATCGATTCTTCGACTGTAGTTGCCTTGATGCAGCAGGTTTCCAGCCAACAAGTGAAAACATTTACCATCGGTTTTGATGAAGACGCTTTCAATGAAGCAGCTTATGCCAAGGCTGTCGCCAAGCATCTAGGTACAGACCATACAGAACTGTATGTGACACCAGAGGAAGCACTAGCAGTTATCCCCAAGCTACCGATGCTGTACGATGAACCCTTCTCCGACTCATCCCAGATTCCTACCTTCTTAGTGTCTCAACTTGCCAGACAGCAAGTTACCGTTGCCCTTTCCGGAGATGGCGGCGATGAACTATTTGCTGGCTACAACCGCTACTTCTGGGGTGCCAAAATTTGGCAGCAGATTGGCTGGATACCACCAAGTTTGCGGCAGGTTGCAGCGAGTGCATTAACCCGCTTATCCCCTCAAGCTTGGGATCGGGGCTTTACACATTTTGATAGCCTACTACCGGCTCGACTCCAGCAACGCCATCCAGGAGACAAACTGCATAAGCTGGCTGAGATTTTGGCAGTGTCTCATCCCGATGCCATGTACAAAGGTCTAGTTTCTCACTGGAAAAACCCCGAAGCTGTAGTCATAGGTAGCTGCGAACCACCGACAATCTTAAGCGATGCCTATGGTTCGGACTCTGCCCTCCGTCAACACTGGACGCGCCTACCATCCTTTATTCAGCGAATGATGTACCTCGACACTGTCACCTATCTACCGGACGATATCCTTACCAAGGTAGACAGAGCGAGTATGGGTGTGGGTTTAGAAGCCCGCGTACCGCTGTTAGACCATCGGCTGGTCGAATTTGCTTGGCGCGTGCCGCTGTCTATGAAAATTCAGAATAAGCAAGGTAAATGGCTGTTGCGCCAAGTTTTGTGTAAGTATGTGCCAAGTAACCTGATCGAGCGTCCCAAAATGGGCTTCGGCGTTCCAATTAAACGTTGGTTGCGCGGTTCTTTACGAGACTGGGCAGAGGAACTACTTTCTGAACAGCGACTGCGAGATGAGGGTTTTTTCAATCCGCAACCGATTCGTCAGAAATGGAAGGAGCATCTTGCGGGCGATCGCAACTGGCAATACTATCTTTGGGATGTCCTAATGTTCCAAGCTTGGTTAGATGCCTGACACTCTTTATGTGAATTCCTTATCAAAACTTGATAAATGTTAAGTCAGTAATTGATCCAGTTACTCTGCCCCTAAAAATAAACTATTGGAGGATATAAATGTCTAATCTACTTAGACCACTCCGCAAAATTCTGTTATTGGAAATAAATGAAGTTCCGTGGCAGCTTATCGATAAATTCAAAACAGACCCACGCTTCCCTCATATCAGAAAGTTTTTTGACAACGCCAAAACCTACACTACGTTAGCAGTTGATAGCGGTGAACTTTCCCCTTGGGTTACTTGGCCTTCATTTTATCGGGGTATGAGTAATCAAGAGCATGGAATCAAAAATTTAGGGCAAAATCCCGGTACTTTCAAAGGTAAGCCACTCTGGGAGGAATTTCGCGAACTTGGTCTAAGTATTGGTATCTGTGGCTCTTTACAAAGTTGGCCTCCTAGCGATCCAGGTGAGGGTGGATTCTACATTCCCGATACTTTTGCTCACGACGAAAGGTGTATTCCCAGATATATTGAGTCTTTCCAAAAATTCAACCTGGGGCAAGTTGCCAAAAACGGTCTTGTTGTCAAAAAAGATAGACTGATTTCTAAAGATTTATCAGGTTTATTAGCTTCTCTACCTAAACTGGGTATTTCCAGGAGTACCATCATACAAATCGCCAAGCAGCTTTGTATGGAATGGATTGACCCACCACGTGTTGCACGTCGATCAACTTTCCAGACTATCCTTTTATGGGATATATTCAAATCTCTCTATAACGCCCATAACCCACCCGCATTTTCTACATTTTTTACGAATCATGTGGCTAGTGTAATGCACCGCTACTGGCACCATATTTTTCCTGAAGAATTTGGCGATCGCTACCTCACTCAACCCAAGATCCATGCGGCTACCATGATTTTCGCTCTTGAAATACTTGACAAAATATTGGCTGATGCCATGCAATTGTGCAAAGTAAATCCAGAAATAACTTTAGTCTTTGCCACCAGTATGGGGCAAGCCGCAATTCATCGGGATGAATATCAAGGGTTTTCATCGGCAATTTCAGATATCCCCAAATTTATGGGTGTATTTGGCTTACAAAAAACAGATTACAAGCAACTTCTGGCAATGGTGCCGCAGATTGCTGTAGAAATTCCCGACCCAGAAGTAAGATACCATCTCATTCAAAAGTTGAATAACTGTTACTCTATGAGTGGGAAGCCACTATTCAAGATTGAAGAAATCACTAGTAGCCTTAGTATTACTATTAGAACGCCTCCTGCTATAGACATTAAATTAAAGAAATTTATTTATAAGAATAAAAATGCAGAAAGTATTGATTTTAGTTGGGAATCAGCAGGCATTACAATGCATCAAGTCGAGGCGGGCACAGCCTACCATATACCAGAAGGTATAATGGCGATATTCGGTTGTGGAATTGTACCACAGGACTCACGACAAAGAATTAAGGCTTCATCGTGTAAATCTCTACTACTTAAACTTGCCTTTGAAACTACTGAGGTAAAAAGTGCGTATACCCTCTTATGAAGCAGGAGCATTGCTTGAAAGCTACAACAAATGATTGATTATAATCTATAGGTATCAAGCTGAATACGCCAAGTAAGGTGTATATCAAAGGTGCTGTAGTTTGGTATTAGAACGCCTAGTAAATTAAAATATTTCAAAACGTGGAATAGAAATTAGTTGGTAATACTAGGGTGGGATAAATGGTGTAGGAATGAAACATTTTCCAAAAAATTTCTGAGTCGCTAATATAAATTGTTAGCTTTGTAGTTATGGAATTTGCTAAGTGCGTGCCACTGACAATTAAAATTAAAAAAGTTAGGGTACATAACTTTTGCCGCAAGTTTTATGTAAGTATATGCCTCGGAACTTGATTGAGGAAACCAAAATGGGCTTTGGTATCTCGATTAAATGCTGGTTGCCAGAGTTCTGTGTGCCACTGGTGAGAAGCATTGCTTTGAGAACAGCGATCGCAGCATTGGGGTTGTTTCAATCCTCAACCCATTGGTCAGAAACAGAAGAAGCATCTATCGGGGATCGCAAGCTGGCAATATTATCTATGGGCTGTTCTAATGTTCCAGGCATGGTTAGATGACTAAAGGCAGACCGATCCGGTTCTAAACATCAAAGAGAAGCAAGTATCATGAGCGATCGCAAAGCGTTTAGGCAAACAAATCGCATTGCCGTCATCGGTCTTGGTTATGTTGGTTTACCTGTTGCCTTGGCGTTTGCCAAAAAGTTCCCCGGCACAATTGGCTTTGATAGTAATGTCGAGAAAGTCAAGATCCTCATGCAGGGCATCGATCCTGCGCGTCAAGTCAGCAATGATGACTTAAAAACCTCCAATCTCCGGATCTCCACTGCGATCGCCAACCTCGCCGAAGCAAATTTTTTTGTAGTCGCCGTACCAACGCCAATCGATCGCAACCACCGACCGGACTTAACCTGCCTGATCCAAGCTTCTGAAACAATTGGCAAAGTGCTACAACCAGGAGCAGTAATCGTATACGAATCCACTGTGTATCCGGGAGTAACAGAAGATATTTGTGGGCCGGTCTTAGCAAAGGTATCAGGCTTACAGCAAGGTATAGATTTTAAGCTAGGTTACTCACCAGAGCGGATCAATCCGGGCGATCGCGTTCACACCCTAGAAAACCTGGTCAAAGTCGTAGCTGGGGAGGATGCCGAAACCCTGGAACGGGTTGCCAATGTCTACGGCAGCATCATTGACGCAGGCGTTTACCGCGCCCCTTCCATCAAAATAGCCGAGGCAGCCAAAGTCATCGAGAACACTCAACGAGACTTGAACATTGCCTTGATGAACGAGTTAGCCTTAATTTGCGATCGCTTAGGCATCCGTACCTGGGATGTTTTGGCAACAGCCAAAACCAAATGGAATTTTTTGCCCTTCACACCTGGACTCGTCGGGGGTCATTGCATTGGGGTCGATCCTTATTACCTGACGACTAAAGCAGAAGAGCTGGGGTATCATCCTCAAGTCATCCTAGCCGGTCGCCGTATCAACGACAGCATGGGTACATACCTAGGACAGCGCCTAGTCAAGCTTTTAGTTCAGGCTAATCTGCCCATCAAAGGGTCGCGAATTGGGATTCTAGGGCTAACGTTTAAGGAAAATGTGCCAGACCTTCGCAATAGCCGAGTGCCAGATATTGTCGCAGAGCTGCAACAATTTGGTGTAGAGCCACTCGTACATGACCCCTTGGTCGATCCCGATGAAGCCCAGCGCTACTACAACATTGACCTTGTCCCTTGGCAAGTCTTATCCGATCTGGAGGGGCTGATCCTTGCAGTCAGTCATCAAGTCTACCTAGACATGCCCAGCGCTCAACTACTCACTTGTCTGCGCTCAGGTGGAGTATTAATGGATGTCAAATCGGTTCTTGACCCTGCTACATTACCATCCACTATCCATTATTGGAGTCTTTAGAGTATATCTGTAAGGCGCTAATTATCTTGTAGTGGCGAAGCATTCAACTAGGAATGAATCGATAGAACCCTGTTTTTCCCTAAGATTGTTAGCTCTGAAGAGAGCCCCTACCAAGAACACATCTAAGCTGGGCGAATTGACTTTATAGACAACCTTATTAGTATTGGTTTCACTATCAAGTTTATATATTTCCATACCTGCATATAAACTAATTGATAAAACTAGGGTGAGATTAAGTTGTGTGGAAAACAAAAATCGCCTGAAAATTTTGCTAGTTGCTAATACGGGCTGGTATCTTTATAACTTCCGTCTGCCTCTAGCTAGATTTTTGCGTCTTCAGGGAATCGAAGTCGTTTTAGTTTCCCCTTGGGATGCCTACGTCGAAAGGCTGGAAGCAGAAGGGTTTCGTTGGATTCAACTGCGGCTGAGTCGGCGGAGTATCAACCCTCTAGTAGAACTCTTAACCATTGCTCACTTAACATACATTTACCTTCGTGAGAAGCCCTCCGCTGTCCATCACTTTACAATTAAGTGCGTTCTGTACGGAACGATTGGTGCAAAGCTAAGTAGAACCAGAGCAGTTGTGAATGCTGTAACCGGCTTGGGCTACATCTTTATTAGCACCGAGTGGAAGGCTCGTATTTTACAACCGATTATCCGGTTTCTGTATCGGCAGATATTGACTGCTCGTAGAGTGAGGGTTGTGTTCCAGAATATGGATGATCTGCAAGCTTTTGCAGACCGAAAGTTGATCGTTCCGGACCGGACGGTACTAATCAGAAGCTCTGGTGTTGACTTGAAGCGCTTTTCACCACGTCCTAGTCACCCTGATGCTCCACCTGCTCCGGTTGTGTTGTTCGCCGCTAGGCTGCTAGTTGATAAGGGTCTGATTGAATACGTTGAAGCTGCCCGCATCCTCAAAACAAAAGGAGTCTGCGCGACCTTTCAAATAGCAGGTGTCCCAGACACCGGAAATCCATCTTCAATTTCTGAGACGACCTTGGAGCAGTGGCGCAGGGAAGGAGCGGTTGACCTTCTAGGGTATGTAGAGAAGATGGAAAACCCGATCGCCTTATCAACCGTTGTTGTGCTTCCTTCCTACCGGGAAGGTGTGCCTCGGATTTTACTAGAAGCAGCTGCGATGGGGAAACCACTGGTAGCAACGGATGTCCCTGGCTGTCGAGAGGTGGTTATTCCTGGCGAAAATGGCTTTCTGGTTCCAGTTAAAAATGCTCGGCTGCTGGCTAATGCCATTGAGGTACTCCTGAAAGATCCAGATCTGTGCAAAGCAATGGGGGACGCCGGGAGAGAGAAGGTGTTACGTGAATTTGATGACCAGGATGTGGTAAGAAGGACGGTAAAAGTCTACGAAGTAATAGGAGTAAGACTATCAAGCGACATGGCAGCAACTGAGCAATAGCGATTAATTTCTAATTCTTGGAGTTGGTTGAGCAGTGGTTGGTAACGGTAGCCTCACTCACCCGCAGCAAAGGCAAACTGATGAAGATGTTTCATCCCCAGCGCAAAAGATACCATTTTTGTGTTTAGCTAGTTCTGCCTTTATCTTGCTATTAATCGAGATTATTCCTGTGGGAATAGGGATTACTTTCTATCTAAGCACCCTTGCCCCAAGCTATAAACGCTAGGTGGAGAACCAAACTAGGAAAAGTTTATTGCTCAAGTTGTCCAAATTATCTGTTACTGCAAATTTGGGTTTTCCAGGCACGCCGCCTAACCAAACTCGTGAAATTTTTCGTGCAGATGAAATTCCGGAGTGGTGGGTACATCTCGACCGGCGTGCAGTTGATCCGTCACCTAAAAATACCCTTTTGCCAAAAAAAACACCCCATTCCTAAAAAGTCAAGGGTGCTTGAAAGAGTGTATACCTGATTATTTTGGAGCTGCTAGCCTATCGCCCAAAGTGGTAGTCCTCAAAAGACTGGTAGTAAGAGTCTTCGGGATTGTACAGGTGACATTCATCTGTAATCTGCTTCATCAAAGACCAAGAGAAGCGACATTCACGAATTGAGTCTCCCCACTTTTCTTGGATACTGCGATGAGCTAGTCGCAAGTTATAGGAGGGAATTGCGGTAGAAATATGGTGGGGAATATGAACGTTGATGTCGTGGCAGAGAAATTCCACCCAGCGCGGATAATCGCAATGGACGGTTCCAAAGAGTTGCGCTTGAGCTTGATTCCACTCGTTGGCGGGGGTGAAGGGAATTTCCGGCGCTGTGTGGTGAACCAAGGTAAAGGTACTCATCCAGAAGTGGTACACCAGCCAGGGTAGAAGCCAAAATTTGACAAACCCCCAGATGCCGATTGTGGCAATTAATAAGGGGAAAGCTACGCTGGCAAATCCCAACACGACTATCGCCGATAATTTCACCTTCTGGCGGTCTTTGCCTTTAAATTGCCACCAATTAAAATGCATAACGCCCCAGTGGACAATCGAAGCCACCCACCAAAATCGACCCCGCAGTAAGCGATAGCCCCACTGTCCCAAGCTTCCTAAACTGTTATAAAACTCTGGTTGAAAGGGTTCCCAAGCATTGTCTTCATTAAGCTTATTGGTGTGGGCATGATGGTAATTGTGCAGAATCCGCCAACTGTGGAAAGGATAAATTAGCGGCAGCATGAATAAATGCCCCACGAGATCGTTCACCCAGCGCCGATTGGCAAAGGAGCGGTGTCCGCAGTCATGACCAATCACAAAAAAACCAGTCAACCCTGTGCCGATAAAAATCCAGAGGGGAGGTAAAAGAAACCAGGGAGCGATCGCTAAACCCCAGTAGCCCAAGCCAACCATTAAAACGTTAATCAGCGCTGTGAGCCAAGCTTTGCGGCGATTCTTGGTAAAAACCTCACGCGGTAGACTTCTCAAAATGTCTCTTAGGTGCAGGCTGTCAGTGGTTGCATCCGAGTTCGGGATCGTTGCTGGGATGGTCGATGTCATGCAGAGATTAAAGTTCTCGTGGTTTTCGTTGAGTGCAGTGCGTTTATACGCGCACAAAAATACTGCCCGATACAGATTTGTGGCAGGCAGTATTTTTGATCGGCGAATGATTTATAACTTCGGGCAAACGAAGCTAGCACCGAAGAGTTGCCGATAGAGTTACAAACAGCATTTCTAGGGATAAAAGCCTCTTCCTACGAACCTTACGGGTTAGCGGTGCTGGGTGTCGCCGCCATCTCGCGATCCGATGCTAACCGCTGCTGTTTGATTGTTTGCAGCTGTTGCAAGAGAATTTCAACTTCCGCCTGCAAATGCAGGAACTTAACTTGCTGGTCGGCTTGATAGACAGCTTTGGTCACAGGCTTCAGATGCTTTTCACCAGTTGGGGCTGTCAAAAGATTGCTCAGCGGCTCGGAATTGCCAACAGAGTCTTGCGGACGGGTCAGTGTAGATGAACGAGTGGACATCAGCTAAACAGATATTTCTGTGTACTCACACCATCCAGTAATTTTAGCCTGAAGTGGTAACTAAGTTAAATTTTATGTGTCGCTTTTCTAATTGGCTAAAAAAATGCTGTGTTCTGTAGAAGTTAGGTCGGTACTGCTACCTTTGTCGCTCTGGCGGATGCAGGCTGCGCCTACGGGTCGAATACGGCTCGCGTCGTTCCTTCAATAATGGACACAATCGAGGCGGTGCCTCGATTGCGAACCAAATTTAAAATCGGTTTAATTTCGCCAAGGACGACTCACCTGTTCCAATTGGGCAACTTCCTCGCTGCTCAATTCCCAACCGAGCGCCCCGGCATTCTGCCGCGCCTGTTCGGCTGTCTTTGCGCCTGGAATCGCAATCACATCGTTCTGAGCGATTAACCAATTGAGGGCAACCTGAGCGGGGGTTTTTTGATACTTTTCCCCTAACTGACTCAGCAAGGATGTCACTGGGGAGATTTTCTCTAAGCCGCTGCGGCTGAAGCGAGAGTCAAATCTGCGGGCACCCGTCGGTTCCTGGTACTTCTCAACGGTGTACTTACCAGTGAGTAACCCTTGTGCAAGAGGGCTGTAAGCCAGGATTGTCACCCCCAGTTGACGCGCTGTGTCTAGAATGCCGTTGGTTTCGATTTGTCGAGTTAGCAGAGAATAGCGTACTTGGTTCACCGCTAAAGGCACACCCCTGGCTGCCAGCAGTTGGTGGGCTTCTTTCATTTGTTCGGCTGAATAATTGCTGACGCCGACTGTCGCAATTCTGCCTCGCTTCACCTCATCGGCTAGAGCATTCATCAGCGTCTCTTGACTCATCAAAAAGGTAAAAGGCCAATGCACCTGATAGAGGGCGACTTGCTCAACCCGCAGACGTTTTAAACTTTCTGTTAAAGCATCTGAGACCGATTGAGCCGTGAATCGCCAAGGGGCAGGGCCGTATTTAGTAGCAATTTGGGCAGGACATCCAGTTTCTTGCATGAACTTTCCCAAAAGTGACTCTGACTCTCCGAACCCATAAATCTCAGCAGTATCAAAAAAGGTAATGCCGGAATTTAGCGTGGCTTCAAAGGCTTCTCGTAGTTGGGCTTCCCCGTAATCGCTGCCATAATTCCAAAACAGCTTGTCCCCCCAAGCCCAAGTGCCGATACCGAGTTGGGTGACTGTGGGACCATCGCGTCCTAAAGTAATCGTTTGTAGGCTCAAAATTTCTACTCTTTACAAAACTTTATATTTTTCAGTTTAACGTCGCAGACAGTCGCAGATGAGTATGGTGAAATGAAAACAGCAAAAGATGCTTTCATTTGCTTTTAAAAAAAGATGGCAACAGGTGATATATCAAATTTGCAACCAGAAGACTCGAAACCCCGCGAGTCATTTCCTCCCAAGGTGAATTTATTCACCATGTTCCGACTCGGCTTATTTCAGATGGGATTGGGGATGATGTCCGTTTTGGCGCTGGGCATCCTCAACAGAGTCATGATTGGGGAGTTAGCAATTCCTGCCACAATTGCAGCGGGTGCCTTGGCGATGCACCAGTTTGTTGCCCCAGTGCGAGTGTGGTTTGGGCAAATGTCGGATGCAAAGCCGATATTGGGGTATCACCGCACGGGTTATGTGTGGATAGGTGCAACACTGTTTGCGATCGCATCCTTCCTCGCCGTACAAGTTATGTGGCGTCTGGGCAATGTGGTGCAAGCTGCTGGGGGTTGGTCGTGGACAACCCAAACCTACGGCTGGACTGGTTTGCTGGCACTTGTGTTCGTGTTTTATGGCGTGGCGCTGAGTATGAGTTCGACTCCCTTTGCCGCGATGTTGGTGGATGTTTCCGATGAAGATAATCGTTCTAAACTCGTCGGGATTGTCTGGTCTATGTTGATGGTGGGAATTGTTATCGGGGCAATTCTCGGCAGCAGTTTGCTCAAGCAAGTCGGCACAGACGCACCCCTATCAGCATTGCAAGCCTCGATCGACCGCTTGTTTATGATTGTACCGGCGACCGTGGTGGGTCTGGCATTGCTGGCGACGGTGGGCGTCGAGAAAAAATATTCCCGCTATACCTCTCGTTCCACTTTAGTAGAGCGAGAAGATAGCATTACCTTGGGTAAGGCATTGCGAGTGTTAACCGCTAACCGGCAAACGGGAATCTTTTTTACGTTTTTGCTGGTGATGACGATTAGTTTGTTTATGCAGGAAGCAGTCTTAGAACCTTATGGGGGCGAGGTTTTCCGAATGCCAGTTTCGGAAACAACCAAGCTGAATGCTTACTGGGGACTGGGAACCCTGATTGGAATTAGCAGCACTGGTTTTTTGATTGTGCCGCGCCTAGGTAAGCAAAAAACCGCTAAGCTAGGCTGTTTGTTAGTAGCCGCTTGTTTTGTGTTGATTATCCTGTCAGGATTTAGCCAAAATCAAAAGTTATTGCAGGGTGCGTTATTCTTGTTTGGGCTTGGCTCTGGTGTCACAACCACCGGCGCGATTAGCTTAATGCTGGATCTGACAGCAGCGGAAACAGCCGGTACGTTTATCGGTGCTTGGGGATTGGCGCAGGCAATGGCACGGGCACTGGCAACCGTGACGGGAGGTGCTGTTTTGGATGTGGGGAAACAGCTATTTGCAAACCCGGTACTCTCTTATGGATTGGTATTTGCGCTGCAAGCCGTGGGGATGGTGCTAGCGGTTTGGTTCCTCAGTCGGGTAAATGTGTCAGAATTTCGCACAGATGCCAAAAATGCGATCGCAACTGTCCTGGAAGGTGAATTAGACTAACGAATTGCGAATAGATCATCGCTAATGGTGAATTGTATTGCCATTAGCCATCAACCTCGAACCACGAACGCAGATGACAGATTTTTGGGAGAAGGTTCTCAGCTTTGCACAAGAGACGACTGTTAGACTCGGCAAGCAACTGCTGCAAGATTTTGGACAGATCCAGGCAGAACATAAAGCAGATGGGAGTTTGGTAACGCAGGCAGATAAGTGGGCGGATCGAGAAATTCGAGAAGCGATCGCGCGCACATTCCCCAGCCACGATGTTTTAAGCGAAGAGGCAGAACATACCTTTTTCGGTTCCGAATGGTGCTGGGTCATCGATCCGGTTGATGGCACCACCAATTTCACGCGGGGAATTCCAATCTGGGGAATTTCAATGGGGTTGCTGTATCAGGGCACTCCGGTATTCGGGTACGTGTATTTCCCCCCCACCAGGCAATCTTTTCACGGCTTTTGGCACGGTGAAGGCGGTGACAATGGTGCTTTTTTAAATAATCGCCCGATTCACACTAGTCCAGATGCTCCGAGTAATAGTCACTTCTTCTGCGTGTGTGCCAGAAGTACCTCTATCTTGCAGAAACCTTTCCCCTGCAAAATCCGGATGCTGGGCGTCACTACCTACAATTTCCTGGCAGTTGCTTCTGGTACCAGTTTGGGCGGGGTTGAATCTACCCCCAAAGTTTGGGATATTGCAGCAGTTTGGGCAATTTTGCAGGCGGCGGGTGGGGTTTGGATACCGCTGAATTCAAAACCTGTGTTTCCTTTGCAAAAAGGAGTGAATTATGGCAGTATTTCTTTCCCCACTTTAGTCGTGAGTCGTCCCGAACTCGTCCCAACTTTTCAACCTTTAGTGCAATTTTTGGGCAATAACAATTGACACTCCCGCTCTTTAAGGAAAGCTTCTCACATCTAGCTGAGGGCGGTTGAAATCAATCCTCTTCCCTGAGCCCTCTTCCCTGACTCCTCAGCCCTCACTCTTTTTCTCTCAGCCCTCAGTCCTCAGTCCTCAGTCCTCAGCCCTCAGTCCTCTTCCCTCAGTCCTCTCTAATAACCGCTTGGGGCACCTTCGCCGCGAGGATCGGCAGCCCCTTCTAATAAGCCATCAGGAGTAACGACGATCGCGTTCGCATTTCCCCAAGGCGATCGCTCTTCGATTTTGTGCCCTCGACGGCTCAGTTCTGCAAGCGTGGCGGCGTCTAAGCCGTAAGGTTCCACGTTGAGCTTGTCCGGAAGCCATTGATGATGGATACGGGGGGCGGAAACGGCGGCACCAGCATCCCTGCCGTATTCCAGGACGTTGAGGACAACTTGCATCACGGTAGTAATGATCGTGCTACCCCCAGGCGCACCGACAGCCATCCGCAGCTTGCCATTTTCGGTGACGATCGTTGGGGTCATACTGGAGAGGGGAATTTTGCCGGGAGCGATCGCATTCGCTTCACCGCCCACTAATCCAAAAACATTGGGGACTCCCGGCGCGGCGGCAAAATCGTCCATCTCGTCATTTAGCAGAATTCCCGTTCCCGGCACCACCACACCCGATCCAAACCCGTAGTTAATCGTAAACGTGAGGCTGACAGTATTGCGCTCCTCATCGACTACCGTTAAATGAGACGTATCTTGCGATTCCTTGGACTTGCCAAAGCCTTGTAGCGTCTCCTGATTCGCTGCCTTTACCTCAGTGGAAGCTCGTGCCCGTTCTAGACTAATTTCCTGGCGTCTTTTGGCGGCGTATGCCGGATTAATCAAGGCATTAACCGGAACTTTCACAAAATCCGGATCGCCCAAATGTACAGCCCGATCCGCATAAGCGATCCGCATTGCTTCCACCATCAAATGCAGGGAGTCTGGGTGGTGCCATCCTTTGGATTTTAAGTCAGTTTCCCCAATAATATTTAAGATTTGCAGCAGGTGAACGCCTCCTGACGAAGGCGGCGGCATCGAGCAAATCCGAGCAGCGCGGAAATTGCCGCAGACGGGGGCACGCCAAGCCGTTTTATAAGATTTTAGGTCATCAAGGGAAATCAAACCCCCATTTTTTGCCATATCGCTCGCGATCGCGCGGGCAATGTCGCCAGTATAGAAGTCTTGAGGATTGAGGGCGATCGCTTGTAAGGTTTTGGCCAAATCTTTTTGTACCAGCTTCTCTCCCGGTGCAAACAAAGTGCCGTTCGGCGCAAAAATTTGTCGGGCTGCGGGATTATTGAGAATGGCATCCTTACGGTTTCCCGCAACTTGGGCAAAACGCGAGGTAGGGTTAATCGTAGAGCCTTCGTTGGCAAAACGAATCGCCGGTGCGATCGTTTCTTTCCAGGGAAGTTTGCCATACTCGCGATGGAGTTCGTACAGTCCCGCTACCGTTCCGGGCACTGCGACTGACAAATATCCATTGACACTGGCATTGGGACGCACTTTCCCTGCTGCATCCAGATACATATCCCGCGTTGCCTTCAGGGGGGCGCGTTCGCGGAAGTCAAGCGCTTTGATTTCTCCAGTTTTCTCCAAGCGTACCAGGGCAAAACCCCCGCCGCCGATCCCAGCCGAAAAAGGCTCGACAACGGAAATGGCAAAAGCAGTTGCCACGGCTGCATCGACTGCATTGCCTCCCTTACGTAACATACTCAACCCGGCATCACTTGCCAGTCGGTGAGCGGAGACAACCATCCCCCGTTTGCTTCGCAGAGGCTGTATAAATGCTGCGGGTGCTTTGTCGCACCAAGACACGGAGACAGAGACAAGAACTGTCACCAGTGCCAGGGAAAAACGCTTAGACCTTAGAGAAATAGGCATTATTGTGGCGCAACAGAGCGATCGCTTTTGCCACTAAAGATATCACTTACCACTAGCGATGATTGTTTTTTTTCTTGAACCAATCCCTTTTCCTTACCACCATTCAAGATTGGGTGCGTCCGGTGAGGTTAGCGATCGCTGTCGCTAACTCCACGGGGTTGACTGGCTTAGAAATGTGTACCTGGAAACCTGCTTGCAGCGCCTTTGTACGGTCTTCAGCTCTGGCGTAGGCTGTCAGCGCTACAGCCGGAATTTTTCTACCTTGTGTATCCAGCGCCCTGACTTGACGAATCAGGTCGTAGCCATCTTCTCCTGGCATCCCAATATCGCTTACCAAGATATCCGGCTGCAAGCGGTGGAGGGCTTCCAGTGCTTCGCGGGCACTCGTCACAGCGGTGACTTGGGCGTGGTATTGCTCCAAGATGGCAGTTAGCACTTCGCGGGCGTCGGGTTCATCATCCACAATTAGCACTCGCAAGCCATCCAGCGTTACGGCACAGGAAGCGAAGTCGGCGGAGGAAGGAGGAAGGTGAGAATCTAATTCATCTTTCCGGTTTTCTGCTTCCTCCCTCCGGAGCGGTAAATTCACAATAAAGGTTGCGCCTAAGCCAATTCCGGGGCTTTGGGCGCGGACGGTTCCCCCTTGCAATTCTACGAGGTGGCGCACGATCGCAAGTCCGAGTCCGAGTCCGCCATGCGATCGCGTCGTTGTACCATCGGCTTGACGGAAGCGTTCAAATACATAAGGGAGAAAGTCGGCACTAATCCCTTGTCCCGTGTCAGTTACTCTGATTTCGGCATAGTTGGGAATCGGGAATGGTTCGTTCCCATTCCCCCTGCCTACAGAAAGTTGTACCTCGATCCGCCCTCCCTTGGGGGTGAACTTGACGGCGTTAGAAAGCAGATTCCAGACGACTTGCTGCAAACGAGCGGAATCGCCCAAAATGAGTCCGACTGAGCGATCGCATCTAGAGTCAATTTGAATGTTTTTCGCTTCTGCTGCGGGTAGCACCGTATCGATAGCCGCCTCAATCACGGGTACAAGTTCGATGGGACGCACATTTAGGCGCAACTTGCCGGTAATAATCCGCGAGACATCTAGGACATCCTCAATCAATTGAGACAGTGACCTGGTATTGCGGTCGATGGTTTCCAGGGCGCGGGTGGCAGTGGCTGGGTCAAATTTCCGGGTACGCAGGAGTTGAGTCCATCCCAGCATGGCGTTGAGAGGCGTTCGCAGTTCGTGGGAAAGGGTCGCTAAAAACTCATCTTTGGTGCGGTTTGCTTCTTGGGCTTCCCGGTAAAGGCGTGCATTCTCAACCGCGACGGAAGCCATCTGTGCCAGTTGGACGAAGATGGCTTCATCTTGTTCGGTGAACTCACCCTCGTATTTATCCGACAGTTGAATCAAACCGATATTTTTCCCGTTGTGTCCCGTCAGGGGTGCAGCTAGCCAGCCTCGCATTGGTAGATTATCAACAGTTTTGTCAAATTCTTTCCAAGCCGGATGTGCCTCCAGCTCAGCTTGCGTCATCCGCATCGGGCGGTTCCTCTGCCAGACAAGCGAGTAGATGCTCGTCGTCACATCAAGTTCTTCAGGGGATTCGCGCCTGGCTGCATATTTGTCTGACACAGAGATGGCGTTGAGAGACTGCGCCCAGTCTTGATTAAAACTTAGTTTGGCGTGTGACTGGTGGGCACCGATGATGGTACGCGCTTGGTCAGCGATCGCTTGCAACCGCTCATCAATCGAGAGTGTAGAGTTGATGGCTAAAGCAGCATCCGCCAAGCCTCGAAGTTGGGTCGCCCGTTGTTGTTCGTTGAGCAAAAGTTGATTGCGTTCTTGCTCTAACTGCTTGCGCTCGCTAATATCGGCAACAATGGACATACAGCTAAGATTTCCCTGAGCGTCACGCACCGGACACGCCCAGACACTGATATCAACCAGTGAACCGTCCTTCTTTCGGCGACGTGTTTCTATAGCCGTTAATGTTCCGCCTTGCTCGATAGCATCAAGTTGTGCTATAAACTCGTCTCGTTTATCTTCTAGGATGCTAGGAAGAAAACAGCCGACTACCTCTTGTTCGCTCCAGCCGAAGATCCGCTCATCTGCTGGATTCCACAGTTTTACCGTTCCATCATCAATACTGAGAACTGTAATCCCCAGGGGACAAGCTTGAATCAGGCTGTCAAGAGTTTGGTTCGTTGCTTGCAGCGCTTCCTCAGCTCGCTTCCGTTCGCTGATGTCTTCAACCATGCCCAATCCATAGCAGGGGTTCCCTTCTCGATCGTAAATTGCCGTAGCTGTAAGATTAATCCATAAAATTTCCCCATTTTTCTTGATATAACGTTTTTCTACTTGATAGCGAGTTAGTTCACCTGTGAATAATTGCTCTGTATAGCGCCAATCTTTTTCAACATCTTCGGGGTGGGTAATCTCTGTAAAGGTCAATTGACTGAGTTCTTGCTCTGGGTATCCCAACATCTCACAGTAGGTTTTATTCATTTTGACCAAACGACCGTTTAAGTCAACCACGGAGATGCCAATGGGTGCCTCTTCAAAAAATTTTCGGAATCGTTCTTCGCTTTCTCGAAGTGCTTCCTCGGCTCGGACGCGCTCTGTAATATCTTCGTGTACCAAAACCACTTCGCGAATATTTCCGGTTTCATCTTTGACGGGATAGATGAAAGCCTGCGTCCAGCGTTCTTGCTCGTGGAAATCTCCTAGCTCCGAAACATAGTAGACGATGGGTGGCATGGCTGTCGCCTCGCCAGCAAATGCCTTTTGAATGTACGGCATGATGCCTTTAGCAACTAATTGCTCATCCTGCAACAGGTTGTATTCCGAAAGTTGGTCAAGCGTGATTCCCCAAAGTTTCTCCCAAGCCTGGTTTACCTGAAGAATCCGACCGTCGAGAGCCATAATTTGCGTACTCAACGGGGACTGATCCACCAAAGCTCGGAAGCGAGCTTCTGATACTCGCAATTCCTGCTCAGCGCGTTTGCGTAGCGTAGCGTGCCGCAGGCTTTCGCTTAAGTCAATCGCAAAACCCACTCCGATTTTGTTCGCTCCGCCCAGATAGCCTGTCCCCACTAGGACGGGAACCCTGGTGCCGTCTTTGCGGATGTATTCTTTCTCGAAAGGCGTATGGGTGCCTGTCTGCTGCATCGTCTCCATCGCCTGCAAATCTAAATGCCGATATTCTGGCGGCGTCATTTCCGCCCAGTTCGCTTTTCCGGATAGCACTTCCTCCTGTGTATAACCGACGATGTTACAAAAGACATCGTTTGCTTCCAGGATATTGCCAGAAAAGTCCGCAATGATAACCCCGATAATATTTGACTCAATCAAGCGTCTCGCCCGTACTTCACTTTCTCGCAGAGCCTCTTCAGCTTGCTTGCGCTGGGTGATGTCGCGGGAAATGACCACGATCCCCTTGATGCTTTTATCCTGATTGTGCAGGGGGGCGACGATATATTCGTAGTGTTGCAAGCCGCTAGCACCTAAGAACTCGTTCTCATGTCTGATCGGTTCTCCGGTAGAGATGACTTCTTCTCTGTGAGCATCAAATCGGCTCATAATTTCTTCTGGCAAGCCGATATCTCGCCAAGTTTTGCCTACCAGCTCGCTTGGCTGGAACCCTACCACTTGGGCACCGCCAGCGCTTACATATTGGTAGCGACCTTCACGATCGAAGATGTAAATGTGATCGACAGATGCCGAAAGAATTGCATCCAGCGTACTGGCTTGTTCTTGAAGCTCGTTTGCGAGATGCCGAGAGTTTTCTTCCGCTTGTTTGCGTAGCGTAGCGTGCCGCAGGCTTTCGCTAATGTCCTGTTGAGTTCCCCACGCTCGTACTAAAAAACCATTTTCCACAATTCCTACGAGGTTATTTAAAAAATATTTGGGATTTCCTTCTTTATCCACCTCATAGGATTCTGCATCGCTGAGTCGGTAGCCAGACTGAATAAACGCCCGCAAATATTCAATATTATGTGGCTCGGAGGGAATTAAAAAATCTTCTAATCTTACCCCAATAATTTCTTCTACACTACTAAACCCATACATTTGAGCCATGACCCGATTGCATTCAGCTAAGTATCCATGTTGGTAAAAACGCTGAATCTGCTCATCTTCTGTCACTTCTATGGGAATCGGTTGCTCAAGTTCAAATCGCCAAATTCCTTCTGAACTTCGCTCAATAAAAGCGCGGTAGCGTTCTTCGCTGTTCCGCAACAAGGCTTCAGCTTGCTTGCGCTCAGTAATGTCTCGAATAATACTTAAAACTATTTTTTTATTGCCAATTCCTAAGCTTTGGGCACTCACTTCTACCGGAAAAGAACTCCCGTCTTTCCGGTAGTGAATGGTTTCAAACAAAATCCCTTCTTTGTCTGCTTGTTCAATTTGCTGAGCGATTAAATTCCGAGTTTGTGGCGCTCGTAAATCGTTAATCTTCAGGGAAATCAACTCTGATTTAGAGTAACCATAAGCTTTAACAGCAGCTTGGTTTGCTTCAATAATTTGACCATCAAGCTGAATATATAAAACAATGTCACGACTGTGTTGAGAAAGAAGTTGATATCGTTTTAATTCTTCCTCAGCGGCTTTGCGCTCGGTGACATCAGTTAACATCGCGATCGCTTTCGGCATCGCTTCACCTTTCGCGTCGCTGACACCGCCTTCATGAAAAATAAGATTTGTGGAGACAATTGCCCAAAGCGTCGAACCGTCTTTGCGGCGGTAACGGAAGTCAAACTGCTCGTTGATACCCTGCTTCCCACGCTCCAAAGATTGCTCTAACTGAATACGAGCCTCTTCATCCATGAAGTCAAAAATTGGACGACCGAGCATCTCTTCTACACCGTAACCGAACATCTCGGCTAACCGTTGATTGACGTACTCTATTCGCATTTGGGCATCCAATAACCAGATGCCCTCGTTAGCCGTCTCGACGATGCTACGATACCGCTCCTCGCTGGCTCGTACTTTTAATATGTTCTTCTCGGATCGATGCTTGGCAGCTTTTAATTCCGCGCTGAGCCAACTAATAAATAATGCCACCAACCCAAACACCGCCACTCGCAGGATGTCCCCTCCACCAAACAAAACTGAATGGAACGGCGGGATAAAAAAATAAGAAATCGTTAAAGTAGACAAAACAGTAGCTAACAGTCCCGGTTTCGAGCCGCCGTACCAGGAACTCAACATCACGGCAGCAAAAAAAAGTGGGGAAATGTGCGGCTGAATGTGCGGCAATAACCACAGCGTCAGTACCCCAGCGCTAGCAACGGCGAGTACAGCAACACCGTAGCGCCGTAATCGAGGGTTGATTTTTTTTAACATATTCTGTTCTCCTGGCGGGTTCGGCATTTGGAGCGCTTCGCACTAATGCCAACACCGATTCTTAATGTAAAAAATGAAAAACGAATCTCCCGCGCCAGCGCGATCGCGTTGCGCTGACTTGTCAGTTCGCTGGTTCGCACATCTACCCTAGTGGCTCCTCGATCCGTATCATAGCCAGATGTCAAGGTCTAGCGCCTCTATATTGCAAAATACTGATGATGCCAGTGTTAAACACAAAAATCGGCTCCAATTAGGCTGTTGCACAAGATTGCACCATACTGTAACAATTTTGCGCGGTTGGGTTGTGAGGTTGGGAGAGTCTATTTACTACCCCCGATGCATTCATCCCTTAATTAGGGAAAGCTCCAATTACTGCAAGGGTTCAATCGCATTGTGCATTAAGTCTCCTAAAATTATCGGGGGATTAAGAATTTAAAAAAATAATGGCTCGTAGCCCTACTTTATCTTTTGATCGTGGCACTTTAATATTGCATCCGCCTCCTAGGGGCAAAGCTTGGGTGGAATATGCGACTTGGGACGATCGCGTGGAAAAGTTCCGCATTCCGGCGATGCACTATCGTCAACTGGTAGAAGCACTACAAGCGGAAGAAACAAATTTTATCGATGAGGCGAAGGGTTTTCAAGCGCTGGAACTCGTCGCCAGCATGGAAATGGAACCCTACCCGCATCAAACCGAGGCGCTGATGGCTTGGAAGCAAGCGGGACGTCAGGGAGTGGTGGTGCTGCCTACAGCGGCTGGGAAGACGTATCTGGCTCAATTGGCGATGCAGGCGACGCCGCGCAGTACGTTAATTGTGGTGCCGACACTGGATTTGATGCACCAGTGGTATGCTCACTTGACGGCGGCTTTTCCGGATGCAGAGGTGGGGTTGCTGGGAGGGGGTTCGCGGGATAGAACAGCAATTCTGGTTGCCACTTACGACAGTGCGGCAATTCATGCCGAAAACTTGGGCAATCGCTATGCCATGCTCGTGTTTGATGAGTGTCACCACTTACCGACTGATTTTAATCGGGTGATTGCCGAATATGCGATCGCGCCCTACCGACTCGGACTTAGTGCCACTCCAGAGCGTTCTGACGGCAAACACGCCGATCTAAATCTTCTCATTGGTTCCGAAGTTTACCGCAAAACGGCAGAGGAACTTTCGGGTTCGGCACTCGCTGAGCATGAGATCGTCCAGATTAAAGTCAAGTTATCGCAACTAGAGCGCGATCGCTACAACGAGTTAATTCAACTCCGCAACAACTTTTTGCGAGAGTCCAATATTTCTCTCGGCAGCATACAAGGCTGGCAGCAGTTTGTGATGAGAAGTGCCGGTTCGCCAGCGGGACGCCGGGCGATGCTAGCCCACCGGGAAGCGAAAGATATCGCCTTGGGTACAGACGGCAAACTGCGAATTCTCGCCAATTTGATTGCCGAACACCACCCAGAACGAATTCTGATTTTTACGGCTGATAACGCGACTGTTTATCGGATTTCCCAAGATTTCTTAATCCCAGCGATTACCCATCAAACGCCGGTGAAGGAACGCCACGAGATATTAACTCGGTTTCGGGAGGGAGAATACAAAACTCTGATCGCTTCCCACGTCCTGAATGAAGGGGTGGATGTCCCCGCCGCTAGCATCGCAATTATCTTATCGGGCACGGGTTCCCAGCGTGAGTTTATTCAGCGGATGGGACGGGTTTTGCGGAAAAGTCAGGATAAAAATAAACGCGCTATTCTCTATGAGGTAGTGGCGGAAAATACGAGTGAGGAAGGTACGTCCCAGCGGCGGCGGGGAGATAAGAAAAACGAACCGCCAAGGCGCAGAGAACGCGAAGAAAGAGAGGAGAAGAAAGGTAAACAATTGGAGATTTTGCCGTCGAAACCGATTTATGGGGTAAATTCTAATGTCGCTAAGCGAGCAGCGGAGTCACCGGCAAGATGGGGAGAGGAGGATGAACCACCCATTAGCGATTAGCAATTAGCAATTAGCAATTATCTAAATCCAAATGTTACCTACCGACCTTTTAATCCACCGTCAAAATGGCGAAACAATAGTCCCAAAGCGCTTAAATATAGATGATAAGCATCTAGAGATTGCATCCGATCTGATTACCTGTTTTCAGGAAGCGCTTGGTTGTACGCAGGGAGAACTCGATCGCCAGTTGCTGGAATTAGAAGGCGATAGTCCAGATTATCGCCTGAAGCGAGGACTTGCCCACATTCTCAAAAGCAGTTTGTGTACGTTTGAAATCGTCAGTCCCTTGGAACCGCAAGAATTGCGGGAACGAGTCTTTGCGCTGGCGGCTCAATCTGTTCCCAGCCCCCAAGCGTCGGCGCAGACACTAAGCTTATTAGCTGACAAACTCAGCCAGGAATTCGATCGAGAAGTGCTGGCAAGTCAAATTCGCATGGGACTTTACGCAGATTTAGCCGAGAATCGCATCCTCACCCAGTTTGACACTCCCACGCCCGAAAATTTGTTGCACCGCTACAATTTATCCCAGGTGCAGGGTGTCTTCTATCGTGCGAGTCAAATTACCCTGAATGCTCACCGCAACGTTCCGGGCGAATATAAGCTGTTATTCCGCTATCTCAAATTATTTCAATTGATGGCATATATTGAAGGCGATGCGGATCATGGCTTCACGATAACAGTGGATGGCCCTACCAGTTTATTTAAGCCGAGTACGCGCTATGGGTTAGCGATCGCTAAACTCCTCCCAGCTTTACTCCACGTCACTAAATGGAGTCTCAGCGCCACGCTGCAAAACCGCGATGCCTTCACTGGCAACTGGAAAACCGGACGCTTTACGCTGAATTCTGAATGTGGTTTGGTGTCCCACTATCCACCTGGCAAGCCTTATGACAGTATGTTAGAGGCGTCTTTTGCCGACCGCTGGGACGCGCTGAAAAGTGAATGGGTATTAGAAAGAGAAGTTGACCTTATCCCCATTCCAGGCAGTGTCATGATTCCTGACTTTCGCTTAGTGCATCCTGATGGTCGCACGTTCTTACTCGAAATTGTCGGCTACTGGCGTCCCGAATACTTGCAAAAGAAGTTTTCCCAGGTGCGTCGCGCTGAATGCGAGAACTTAATTTTAGCGATTTCTGAGCGCCTAAATTTGGAGAAAGCCGGTGTTAAATTGAACGATGTACCGGCAAGAATTGTTTGGTTTAAAGATAAATTAGCACCCAAGGCGGTGCTAGCAGCAATGGATTAATCTCTACTTGCTTTCAGAAGAGTGCATTCATCGCTATGCTCATCATGACAGCTCGCTTTGGCAATTTGTTTTGGCAATTTGTTATCAACGATACCGAAATCCAGTTAATCTACTTTTAAATATTTTCTCGCTTCTACGTAACTTTCTGATTCCCTACTTGCATAGAAAACTATATAGCAATTTTCGTTTGGATGCAGTACAGTTTAAACTCCCTCCGGCTTCTCTCCGAAAGCCGAGTGGGGTTTGAGGTTCAATGTGGAGCGCACACTTAGCGAAAACCGCGATACCAACTCTCGAAAAAGAATTTTTTTTACGTAGGGACTGCCCCAATACTGCTCGTTGAAAAATAATAATTTTAGCTTGACTTTAGCAGCAAAAAAAACAACAAATACTAATTTTGGTGGTTTAGCTCTCGTCAAATCTTATTAAGGAGTGCCCACTACTTAAGCATTGAGTATACTTTACTTCTACTTCTATCGGAAGTAGGAAGACGATTACAGAGGAATGAGTTTTAATCAAGTGCATCCCGATTTTAGGAGAAACCAAGTAGATACCGATGAATAAAGATCTTAAAACTCAAATTAAAACGCGAGTTGGCATGATGTTGGTTGTGAGTGCTGGAATTTTGCTGAGTTTTCCAGCTACTGCACTAATTAATAGTCCTAATAATCACTCCAATGCTGGTAGTGGCTCCGAGCAAGCTGATTTAACTGTGAGTAGCCAAGAGTTATTCGCTCAAGATGCGCCAGCCAGCCCCGAAGATAGTCCCGAAGCCAGTCCTGAAGCCAGTCCCGAAGCCAGTCCCGAAGCTAGCCCTGAAGCCAGTCCTGAAGCTAGTCCTGAAGCCAGTCCTGAAGCTAGCCCCGCAGCTAGTCCTTCAACCACAAGTACTATGAACAACAACAACACCGACCTCATGCCAGGAATTTGGCTATGTTTAAATAATCCTAGCCCGCAGTGTGGTAATCCCCCCAGACCTTAAACTCTCCACCTGTCTGGAGTGCGAAGGGGGCGCGAAGGGAGCGCGATCGCACTCCAGCGACCAATAAAAAAGCCCCCAGAAATGGGGGCTTCTTCTTTATGTTTTAGTAGCGACGAGAGAAACTGTTGTTTCTGCGACCGCCACCATCGGACGAACTTCTGTCTTCGCGGGGCTTGGCTTTATTCACTTTCATGTCACGACCCATCCATTCAGCACCATCCAGGGCTTCAATGGCAGCTGTTTCTTCAGCCTCGGTAGACATTTCCACAAAACCAAAGCCGCGCGGACGACCTGTTTCGCGGTCAGTGGGTAGCTGAACCCGCTTTACAGAACCATATTCTGCAAAAACGCCGGTTAAATCGGCTTCGGTAACGTCGTAAGACAAATTACCTACATAAATAGACATAGATCGACTCCAAAATCATAGGAACGTGGAGATTTAGATTTCGGAGAGGAGTCTGTTAAGACCAAGACGAAAAAGCCAGTCAATAAAAACAAAACCTTGCAACCGAATCAACTCTCATTTGCGATGATAGCATTTTAGGATTTGATCTGGAAAAGAGCCATAAAAGTATTACAAAACGCAATATTGAGGATGATGTAGGGGCAAGAGGCGCTCGCATACTTGGATCGGCAGTTCTCTCCCCTTCTCTCCACTTAACCGAGGATAACGGTGCGCGATCGCATCAAAAGAGTCAGTACCCGCATGGGCGAGGAGACTCCATCCTGACAGCCCTATTTTCCAGTGAAATCCAAAGCGCTGAGTGCTGACAAAATGTATCTTCAAGAACACGTTAAGCTGCATAGAAACTGTAAGTAAGTTTGGATTGTTTGGAATCAGCAACCAGAAGCACAGAATTTGGACGGGTCTACACGCTTAAACAACAAGCTATGTCTTCAGCCTTGCAGCCAGAATCGGATAGCTACTGACAACAGATGCGATAACCGCAAGTCTTCTACAACTCAAAATCTAAAATGGGATTAGTGTTGTGGATCAAAGCGATTGACGAAGGCGGCTACTGCAATCATTGGCAACCCCACCAACAGGCAAATGAGCCATTGATTTAAGTTCAGTGGTGTTGTGGAGAATAAGCCATTCATTAGGCTCCACTGACTGAAGATTACTTGCAAAAGCACAGTGCAGACAATCCCAATTGCCAGGGCTGGGGAATTGCGAATGCGTCCGATGCCACGAATTTTGGCGATGACAGCATTTCCAAAGTGGCTAATGCTTAAAAGATAAAAGATTCTCCCGACCACTAAAGCCTGGATTGCCATTGTGCGGGCTAACTCAATATTCCCGGTTGTTTGTTTCATCCATTCAAATACGCCAAAAATTACAATCCAGTTAAAAGCAGAAATTACTAAGATCCGCTTTAACAGACTGCCAGAAAGCAAGGGTCCATTCGGGTTGCGTGGAGGCTGTTGCATCACCTGCTGAGATTTAGGCTCAAAGGCTAAGGGGACGGTCATTGCAATGGAATTAACCATATTTAGCCAGAGAACTTGTAAAGATAAGATGGGCAATTCTCTAGCGAGTAACACGCTAATCAAAATCGTCATCGATTCGCCACCATTAACGGGGAGAATGAAGGCGATCGCTTTCAGGAGATTTCGGTAAACGGTACGACCTTCCTCAACAGCCGCTTCTATTGAGGCAAAGTTATCATCGGTCAAAATCATATCGGCGGCTTCTTTTGCCACCTCAGTCCCCGCACCTCCCATTGCAATCCCAATATCTGCTTGCTTGAGTGCAGGCGCATCGTTAACCCCATCCCCCGTCATCGCGACAACTTCGCCTTTAAGTTGTAAAGCTTCAACAAGACGGAGTTTTTGTTCCGGTGCGACGCGGGCAAATACGACTCCATCTTCTACCGCCGTCGCCAGTTCTTGTTCATTCATTTGAGCAAGTTCTTGCCCGGTAAAGGCCAGAACTTCCCCATGCCTTTTCAATTCCATGCGAGAAGCGATCGCAGCTGCGGTGACAGCATGATCGCCCGTAATCATCTTGACTTGAATCCCCGCTTCTTGACAGGCTTGCACGGCAGCGATCGCTTCTTTTCGCGGCGGATCGATCATGCCCTGCAATCCGATGAAAATCAGATTCTTTGCAATATCACCATGATCTACTGATTGTTGCTCGGCTGACACGGGCTTCTTCGCCAAGGCCAACACCCGTAGCCCTTGTTCTGCCATTGCATCGACTTCCCGATGCACCGTTTCTCCATCCACAGGGATTAAACTCCCATCAGCATCTAGCATCTGCTGACAGCGCTGGAGAATTGCCTCCACCGAACCCTTCACGTAAATCGTCGTACCGGGGTTTCCCCGCCCGTCCCCATCGCTTTTACCTTCATGCAACGTTGCCATGTACTGAAATTCAGACTCAAACGGAATAACATCCAACCTAGGCATTTCTCGCTCTAAGTTTGACTGCTTTAATCCCACTTTATTGGCAACAGCAATTAAAGCTCCCTCTGTCGGATCGCCAATCACAACCCATTGCTCGTCCTTGACTTCTAGATGGGAGTCATTGCATAACAATCCGGCTTTTAAACACTCTAGAAGAACGGGGAAATTGTTCAGGTTAATCGGCTTTTCTTCTAACAGGATTTCCCCTGCCGGATTGTAGCCGCTACCGCTGGCTGTATAGTGCTGACCTCTGGCATAAATGGCTTGTACCGTCATCTGGTTTTCAGTCAAGGTGCCGGTTTTGTCAGAACAAATGACTGTGGCACCACCCAGAGTTTCAACGGCTGGCAACTTGCGGACAATAGCATGACGACGAGCCATGCGGGAAACGCCAATCGCCAACGTCACCGTCACAACGGCGGGTAATCCTTCGGGAATCGCACTCACTGCTAAGGCTACGGCAGCTTCAAACATTTTTACCCAGGAATTGCCGTACCCCCATCCCACTGCAAACGTCAGCGCGGCGACTCCTAGAATGACGTACAGCAACTTTCGACTGAATTTGTCAAATTTGCGAGTTAAGGGGGTTGTCAGGCTGCTTCCCCGATCCATTAACTGGGAGATTCGCCCGGTTTCAGTCGCCTCCCCAATTGCCACCACAACGCCGCTGGCAGTACCAAAGGTCACGAAGCTGCCAGCATAAGCCATATTGGTTCGCTCCGCCAAGGGTGCGTCTAGGTGCAAAAGCGGGGCTTCTGTTTCCGCCTCTTTTTGTACTGCAACCGACTCGCCGGTGAGTGCAGATTCGTTCACTTGCAAGTTACGCACCTTCACCAGTCGCAAATCGGCGGGTACTTTGTCTCCAGAAGTGAGGAGTACGAGATCGCCCGGTACTAACTCAGTCGAAGGAACTTGTACTTTTTGACCCTCGCGCAGTACATTTGCATCTGTTTGGACAGAAGAAGCTAAGGCAGCAATCGCGCTTTCGGCTTTTGATTCTTGGACAAATCCGATAATGGCGTTAATTAGCGTCACGCCCCAAATTACCCACGCATTCACCCATTCCCCTAGAAATGCCTTGACTGCACCAGCAATTAACAAGATATACAGGAGCGGTTGATTAAATTGCTGGAGAAAGCGCACTAAGGGACTTTTTCCGGCTTTACCCTTGAGTTCGTTCGCTCCAAAACGTTCCTGTCGCTTTGCTACTTCAGCGGATGTCAAACCTGTTTCTATGTTGCTGTCTAAATTCTGAGCAACTTCTCCCACAGGTAGATGATGCCACTGATTTCCCACTGATTTCTCTTTCGCTGTTGCTGTCATTTTGTTGGCTCCTTTAGAGGCAAGAAGTCTATCTTTTGCAGACAAAAAACCAAAGGAGATTAGTTTCTTGCATAGATTCTGTTTTCTTTAGTGTTAGTAACAAATGTGACTAGAAAGTGACAGCGAGCGCAAACAAAGTCAAATGTGCCGATTGTCGTCCAGCACAGCCATCTCGGTTCTCGCTAAGCTGAGAATACTAGCTCAACATGATGGCTGATGCCAGCAGCGATGAATCACAAAAGGATTTTTCGATTGATTCAAATTCAACAAACTAAAACAGCAACCAGCAGAAGCATACCCGCGCAAAATTTAAAGGCAACCATCAGGCGTCAGCGACGACCAAGGATAGCTTGGATATTCTGGATACCGATGGCTCTAGGATTGGTGGGGTGCGAACCTGCCGCAGAGTTATTGCGGCAATTGCCTGGACAGGATGTACCCGAAGCGCCGAAATTGCCTAACAGCGCCGCTCAATCCCCCACCAGTGCCCAAATGGAAGCTTCTGTCCGTCAGCGGATCAATGAAGTCCGCCAAAAGAATGGCTTAAATCCACTTCAAAACAACGAAAAATTAGCACGGGTTGCTCGCAATTACAGTCAGAAGATGGCTCGTGAGAACTTCTTCAGCCACGATAGTCCAGATGGCAGCACTTTGACTAAACGGGTTCGTGCGGGGGGAATCTCCTACTGGATGGTTGGGGAGAATTTGTTTAAAAGTGTGAATGCTCCCCAACCCGTACCGTTAGCTGTTGAGGGATGGATGAATAGTCCCGGACATCGTGCAAATATTTTGCAAGCCGAATACGCCGAGACGGGTATCGGAGTTTGGCGGCAAGGAAACACTTGTTACATTACGCAGTTATTCTTGCGATCGCAATTTTCACCCAAAGATTTATTCAAGAAATTGTGATGACAATTTCTTGGCGACGATCTGGAACTGCTGTCATTAAAGAAAAAGCCCTCTTGCTGTTGAACAAGAGGGCTGTATTTTATGGTGTGAGGAGTAGAACTTTGCAGTTCTTACTATCAGCCTACTCAGCGAATGTGACGTTTTGGTGACTATCCGATGACATTTCTTACACCATCAGCATTGGCTGCCATCCATCAATTAGAAGAAGCATCGCTGCCGCTGCATCCCCAGATTTAGAACGACAATGCATGGCTAAGTGTTTAGAAAGCTGCCTGTGTCGGGTGAGCCGAAAAACCTATTGCATCATTCAGGCACTCGCCAAGGCAGCGGATAGAGATATAGAGAACGGCTTAATCTTTTTCGGAGCATACGCCGGACGCGCAGACCGAATTATGTCTGTCGCTGAGGTGATGGCGGAGTTAACCGGAACGTGTTGAGATCGAATCGGGTGCGTACCTGCTTGTAGCGGGATCTCTTTTAGCGATCGCATTTCCTGACAAGTTCCTCAAACTGCGTTTCTATAATGAGACTGGGGAATAATACCTAGCTTGAACGGTGATGGCTGAGCGAACCTCTTTTCAAGAGAACCCCCTACAGTTGCAACACTTAAAGGCAACAGAGATGACTATTGAAGAGATCCTGAATCGGTATGCCGAAGGGAAAAGAAGCTTTCAAAGGGTCAACCTGCGAGAGGTTGATTTGCAGAATGCTCACCTTCATGGTGTGAACTTCAATCAAGCAGATTTACGGCAAGCGCGATTGGGTAAAACGGACTTTAGCCGAGCCAGCTTCCGGGAGGCAGACCTCAGCGAAGCGCTCTTGTGCGGAACTGATTTGAGCGAAGCTGATTTGGAGCGAGCCATTCTACGAGAGGCAGACTTGAGTGGTGCCGAGCTGAGTTACGCCAATCTGGAGCGAGCGAACTTGAGTAAAGCAACCTTAGGAGGTGCGAATTTAGTCCGCGCCAGATTATTTCGTGCCAATTTGTTTGACGCCAATTTGCATTCTACGTCCGACCAAGCGACGGATCTGAGTCATGCGATTTTCAGCGATGCAGACCTGTGCTACGCCAATTTGAGTGGAGCTGTTTTGTATCGGGCAAATCTAAATGGTGCAAAGCTTTGCCGCGCTCATTTAAATCGAACGCCACAACAAGGAATGAAATCAACCGATTTCAGCGAAGCCAACTTGCGAGGAGCTGACTTGAGTTACGCCGATCTTACAGGAGCAATTTTACGCAAGGCCAATTTGAGAGATGCTGATTTGACAGGTGCTGTGCTGACGGATGCAGAGTTCCAGGGAGCCATTATGCCGGATGGATCGGTACAGTGAGGGGTTACTAACCCCTCACGCGGAGAGAGCAGTGAAGTTAATGGCTAGACTGGTTATTTCACAAGTGTTCATAGAACTTTATGGCATACCTTTGGTTTAAGTCGTTCCATATTCTTCGTTTTGTAGCCTGGTTTGCAGGGCTATAGTTAGCCATTTCTGCTAGTGCCCTTTAACCTTACCTGCCTTGTGTGTTAAAAACCTAACTTCTATATATGTTTTGTTCAGCGTCCATCCTTGGAGTAGTTCATGTCAGTCGTACTCAAGCAACATGTACAAAAAACCGTGGCGGCCAAAGAACAGCAGCACGTGGTAGAAATTGCAGAAAAGTTGTTGATGTATCTTAATTTGAATGAGGTACAACAAGCAATAGAAAATGCCAACCAACCAGGTGCAAGTAGTGCTAAGGTACAAAGTACCTTTAATGAGTTCGCTACTAAAAAGCTTGGATTTCGTAGTGAGGCACGAGGATTATTCAATAATTATTTAACCGCAGGTTTACGGCCTGACTACTACTTATCCTTAGGTGAAACACTTAACACAGGCATTTTGCTAGAAGTTGAACGGGGCAAGACAACCATGAATAATATGGATATTCTCGACTTTTGGAAATGCCATATCTGCGAACATGCTCATTATCTATTCTTACTCGTACCACAAGAACTTCGTCAGAAGGAATCTGCAACAGTTCGACGCGAGTTTGAGACTGTTAATCGAAGGCTTAGGCCGTTCTTCGATCTTGAAGAAAACTACACAAATGTTCGAGGGCTATTCCTGTTTGGTTATTAGCGAAGAGGGCTAACAATACGATAGAGTGGGCAGAACGAAAAAGCTTGGCGGGGAATGTAGAAGTTGTTTACCGCCGTTCATCTTAGCCGTTATGATGACGAATATTGGTAGTAGCTCATTGCTAACCAAGGAATGAGCGCTCTGTGGAGTAAAGGTGATAGCCTCTCAATTCCCAAACCGTTCCTCGCAGAGCCTCAGCATCAATTGGTTTGAAAAGTTAATTCGCAGGTGATGACTGCGATCGCAAGCTGAAACGGTAATTTGTTTGCTGCTTTCAACCACTTGGATTGAGATGTGCAAGAAGCCAACCAAGCGGAGCGAAGCTAGGTTGAGAGGAAGTTTCTGTCTATCTCGCTGAACTAGCATCCGATCCGGAATATTTCTACCGATTCATCTGATTTGGTCTGAGATCGGGAATTCGTCAATCTATCAATCTGATGCGAGAGTATTAGACAGAAACTTTCAGTCTAATAATACTTAAGCTGTACCATCTTCCAAGTTGGTCTCATTTCCAATCAATTCATAAAATTGCGAAATCTGTTCGGTAGAGCTGATGTGATAAACCCTTTTAGTATTTTGCGCCTGTTCGATATACTCACGATATTTGGGGGTCAAATATTTGTAGCATAACCAAAGTACGCGGTAGCTATTAAGTGAACTCTTTAATATTGGACTTTTTTCAGGCCAGCCTTCAGGGGGTTTAAAAAAACCTGCGATCATTCGTTTAGTTACCCACCAAAAATGCACATGGATTGGTAGATCCACAAAAACCAAAGTATCCGCTTCATCAAGTCGCAGCCAGACGGTTTCCTTGCAACCAAAACCGTCAATAATCCATCGGTCAGTAACTAAAATTTGCTGATGGCCGTGCTTATAGACTTCATGGGGAACTGGCGTGCCCCCCACTTGATATTGAATCTTGTCCAAGACGTGAAGTGGCAAACCCGTGATTTCGGATAGTCTCTTGCTTAGAGTTGATTTACCGCCTCCAGCATTGCCAAATACTGCTACTTTTTTCATCGCCATTCTTCTTTTAGTGCTTTTCTGTCACCTCGTAGACTAGATTGAGTGATGAAACCGAGCAATTCCCGTCTTTTGAATATCTAACAAAAAACGCTTGCACCGGACGGTCGGTATATACTTATGCTGAATTATATTTTACTTGCCGCCTGTGAAGCGCAAGCCGTTATGAGGATGAAGATTGGTAGTAGTCCATTACTCGCTGACGAGCGATCGCCCTCTCGCCACAGAGCGCTCGTCTGACCATGTAGTATCAGTATAGACATCTATCTTTAGATGTATTAAAGTGTCACTTCGCCGGGTGGCATTATAGCCTTGAGTAAGGGCTGCCGATCCCCATTCACGAGATATTGCTATGAATAGTTCTCTTAAGTCTGAAACATCCATGAAGGGACTCGAAATTCCTTTAGAGCGGGATATATTTTTACGTACCTTAATTCGAGAGTTGGCAGGTACATTACAGGATGTCGTGGGCTTAGAGGAAGCCTCCGGGTTTATTAGTGTCGTGGGTCAAAACATGGGGAGGCAAATCGACCGGGACTATAAAGCGGCTCTAGAGGTATCCCATCTAACGCGAGAGCAAGTTGCTGATGTTTTGGTAGATTTGAAGAAGCGAATCCAAGGTGACTTTTATATTATTGAACAAACGGATGAAAAGATTGTCTTAGGGAACCGGGCGTGCCCGTTTGCCGAAAAAGTCATCGATCGCCCCGCTATGTGTATGATGACCTCCAATGTTTTTGGCTCCATTGCAGCGGACAATCTGGGGTACGCCAAAGTAGAACTGCAAGAGACGATCGCAATGGGTGCGCCTGGATGCCGTGTGGTTGTTTATTTGAAACCCACCCCAGAGGCAGAAGAAAGTCACGGCAGAGAATACTTCAAAGGAGAGAGTGAGGGAGATAACGAGGGGTGACGCCCGAACAGTTTCTCGAATTCGCTAGACCTTTACCCGAACCCATGCTCCTAATTGCCGGAAATGGTCAGCTTCTGGCTGCCAATCCGCCATTTTCCAAGATGCTGGGGCTACCCCGTCAGCTCCTGCAAGAGAAAATGCTCTTTGAGATGGTCGTCGATCCTGCTGATAAGGTTAAACAGTATCTGCGTGCTTGTTCCAGCAGTCGAGAAATGGTGATTGGCTCATTAACCTTCAATGCCAACAATGGAGAGACTTGCTTGTGTCGCTGTGAAGGAGCGGTCATCCGACCGCGATCGCCTGAATCCCCGGCACTTATTCTCTTACGCTTGAAAAACAAGGAATCTGCCAGTAGCCGATTCACCCTGCTGAACAAGAAGATCGATGAATTAGCCAAAGAGATTCGGCAGCGTCAACGAGCGGAAGAAGAGCGAGCTAAACTTCTGGTGCAGGAACAGAAAGCACGAGTAGAAGCTGAGAAGCTGAATCGATTGAAGGATGAATTTCTATCTACCGTATCCCACGAACTGCGAACCCCTCTCAATGCCATCCTTGGCTGGTCTAATATCCTGAGAACTAGCAAGGTAGACGCAGCCAAGATGCATCGGGCGCTGGAAACGATAGAGCGCAATGCCAGATCCCAGGCACAGTTGGTTGACGATCTCCTGGATATTTCCCGCATCATTACAGGCAAGATTCGCCTCAATGTGCAAACAGTTGACCTATTGCCCGCGATTCAGGCAGCAATCGATACGGTGCGTCCTGCCGCTGATGCCAAGAACATTCGCTTGCAGTCGGTGCTCGATCCAGCAGCAGGCCCTGTTTTAGGAGACTCCGAGCGATTACAACAGATTGTCTGGAATTTGCTCAGCAATGCGATCAAGTTCACACCGAAACAGGGGCGGGTTCAGATTGGTCTGCAACGGATTAATTCTCATATTGAGATTGTGGTGGCAGATACGGGTCAAGGCATCAGTGCAGAATTCCTCCCCTACGTCTTTGAGCGCTTTCGTCAGGCAGATGGTTCCATCACTCGTTCCTTTGGCGGATTGGGGCTGGGTTTAGCGATCGTTCGCCAATTGGTAGAACTGCATGGCGGAACGGTGCATGCTCAAAGCCCTGGAGAAGGACAAGGTGCAACATTTACCGTGAAACTACCCCTGCTTGCCGTTGGGCCAACAGCGATTGAACCAGAACGGGTGCATCCAACCGTGGGAGACAGTGTCCCATTTGACTGCTCCTCTCAACTAGAGGGATTGAAGATACTGATCGTGGATGATGACCCGGATATGCGGGATTTGCTCGCCTACACGCTGGAAGTTTGTGGGGCAGAAGTCATCGCCGCCGCTTCAGCAGACGAAGCAATCTCAGCACTGACCCAATCTTCACCACCGATGGATATATTAATCAGTGATATTGGGATGCCAGATGAAGACGGTTATGCTTTGTTGCGTCGCGTCAGAGCTTTGGAGTCAAACAATAAAGGCAGAATTTCCGCGATCGCCCTGACCGCCTATGCTAGAACTCAAGACCGCACGGCTGCGCTTTTAGCAGGCTTTCAATCCCATATTGCCAAACCCGTTCAACCTGCTGAATTAATTGCAGTAATTGCCAATTTAACTGGACGAATCAGCGGTATCTAGAATATTACCGAACCGTTCCTCGCAATGACTCAGCATCAATCAGTTTGACAGGTAAATTCGCAGGAGATGACCGCGATCGCAAGCTGGAGCGGTAATTTGCGTAATGCTTTCAACCACTTGGGTTGAGATGTGCGCTCGCAGAAATCTTTAAATAGCGATCGCAAGAGCAATGTAAACGGCGGAAAAACCTCCGGATGTTCTGTAGAAAAAAGTGGCTCTACAAGCGAGATTTCCAGGTTTACCAGAGTTGAGGATGCGATCGCAAGCTCACTGCTCACCCACCGCTCCCCTGAATTCCCACCGCCAAACGAATCTTCTCCGGCAAAAAATTCAAATCGTCTCAATTACAAAAATTTACTTAAAACTCTCTCACTTCAAGCGCAAGCGGGGGAAGATAAAAAGGAGTTTTTCTTCGCGACGGTTTGGATTGGGTTCGGGACTCCCGGAATGGAGAACCCAATTAATTCGGTTTTTCCCGGCGAGATTTTCTGGTTTCCAAGGCTGGTTATTCAGCTAATTCTGAATTCCAAGGTTACTGTCACTTTCTGGTCACATTTATTGATGACCCTGAAGATGGAAACTTGCCCGACCCTGTAACAAAACGATTGATGATAAGGAGTTTTGGTTATGGTTGGAATCCTCATCACCTGGTTAGTCACTACTATCAGTTTTTTAATTATTTCCCGGCTGCCGATTGGCGTAGAAATTGACACTTTTGGAAAAGCCGCAATTTCCGCAGCAGTTTTTGGAATTTTGAATGCTCTCTTAAAACCCATCTTAGGGTTTTTTACCTTTCCATTCATTCTTTTGTCATTTGGTTTATTCCTGTTTGTCTTAGAGGATGTTTTAAAAGGGTTAACTTGGGTTCTGAAAGCTACCTTAGTAGGGGACTCCGTAGTCTCAAACCCTCATTTCGTCGTAGTATATCCTCAGTAGTTGAGGTAGTCAAAGTCGGGCAAGAAGACTTTTAAAACATCCTCTTAAATGCAGTTATTTTCGGTTTAGCTGCTTGGTTAGTGACAGGATTTCGGTTACGGTGGGGTTTTTGGAGTGCTTTGCTTGGCTCATTGGCACTGAGTATTGTTAATTCTTTACTTTTCCATCTGCTAGCATCGCTCAGATTGTAAGCGCAGGTTTGTTCTGAGCGGGGAAATAGAACCGGAAGTAGAGGGTTCAGAGAGTTCGGATTGAGTGAGAGTAACTGTCTATAAGGAGCGGTTTTTCAATTGGTAACGCACTAGCGTCCTAACATTTTCAACAGACAGTCCTAACTCTTGCGCGATCGCAGCTTCCACCTGACTGAATTCTGTTACTGGAAACTCAAATTCTAACTTTTTGAGTGTCGAATCTGTCGTTTTGACCTGTACTTTGGTAAATCCCTGCTCTTTGTCAATTTCTGCTTTGATGACTAACAAGGTGACTGAAAGTTGCACTTCTAACTGTGTATCAGCTTGAAGCTTATCAACTGTATCGTAGGAGCGACTTAATGCTTGGTCTGTTACCAGTCCACCCCCAATCCAAAAAATAATTCCCAGCAGGGGTAGAGGAAACCAAAATTCTAGCCCTAAAGAATGCAATGTTTGTAACCAGCGGGGAGAGGACATAGGGAGCGGTGAGGAATTTTAGCTTTAAAGCAAATTGAGTTTAAGGGAAAAAACAATCAAATTCGACATCAAAAGTCAAAATTTAAAAGATAAAAAAAGAGAAGATTCGCTTTTGCCCCTTGATTTTCTGGGGCACTCGATAAAAAACTGACTGGTGGAAGACGTGCGATCGCTTTAGGCTTCTCTACTATGAACAGCAAGATATATGAGCAGCGCGATCGACGATTCTCCGGAAAAGAGGTTTCACTCAAGCGTCTTATGAGAATTTTACTGGTAGAAGACGACCCCGAACAATTAGAGCCACTAAACGCAGCATTGTTGCAAGCCGGACATATTGTCGATGGCATAGAGGATGGGGAAACTGCCCAATGGCTGATCTCCCAAAAAGACTATGACTTGTTAATTTTGGACTGGATGTTGCCGACAGTCAGCGGGTTGAGCCTTTGTCGCCAGTATCGACAAGCAGGGAAAACCTCGCCGGTGCTGATGCTGACTGCCAAAGACACGACTGTGGATAAAGTTACAAGTTTGGATGCCGGTGCCGATGATTATCTGGTTAAACCGACTGATATTATCGAACTCTTGGCGCGGGTGCGGGCATTGGGAAGGCGATCGCCTCTATGGCAGGGAGATATCCTTCGCATAGAAGATTTACAACTGCACTTGAATAGCTTGACTGTTGAACGGGGACAGACAACTGTCCAATTGTCCGCCCGCGAGTTTCAGCTATTAGAATACTTCCTGCGCCACCCTTATCAGGTCTTAACCCGCGATCAAATTGAACAAGCCTTGTGGGAGTGGGGTGCAGAACCAGAGAGTAATGCCGTGACTACGCTTGTCCGGAGGCTGCGGCAGCGTTTGCAGTTAGTTGGTGCGGCAGATTGGATTGAAACAGTCTATGGCATGGGATATCGCCTCAATCCTTCGGGAAGTCAAAAGTAAAAAGAGAAGAAATTCAAAATATAAATGAATCAAAATGACAGAATAAATCTTTCTTTTGCTTTTTGCCTGTCTTGCTCCAAGATTCGGGGAAGCAAAGATACACCCGAATTTGGGGCGCTTTTTAACTTTGCTTTTTTCCATGTTTGGTCGTAGCCGTCGCAATCTGGCTCGCTGGTTCACCCTATCAATGGGAAGTATTTTGGTGATTTTTGCAGGAGTCGTCTACTACGTAGAAGTTGCAGACGCGCTCTTAGCATTGGATCGATTACTCTACCAACAAACCAAGGTAATGGCAGCGAGCGTAAATTATGAGCGTCGCAATGGTCAATGGCAGGTAGAGCTGGACAATGTGCCACTTTTGGGAAATAACCCACAGCCGTTGGATAGTGGGCTGGCGTATGGGCGTTGGTACGATGCCAAAGGTCAATTGGTGCAATTTTTTGGTACGCTTCCTCCAGAGAAGCTAACGGTGACAGATGGATTTCAAACCATCAAAACTGCCAATGGCTCTGCACGTTGGCTGCGTCAGGTAACGCTGCCTGTCTACGAGAAAAGTGTATTAATTGGTTATCTCCAGGTTGCGACTTCCCTGACATCCACTCAAGAGGCTTTGTCTGAGTTGCGGCTGGTTCTGACGCTCTTGGTGCCAGTCACCTTGGGGGTAATTAGCCTGACTGGGTGGTTTTTGGGGGGGCTAGCGATGCAACCGATTCGTCATGCTTACGAGCAACTGCATCGCTTCACCGCAGATGCTTCCCATGAATTGCGGACACCATTGGCGGCGATTCTTAGCAATGCACAAGTCGGGTTGCTGTCTGACGATCGTTCACAGCAACGGCTTCGGCTAGACAAGATTGTGAATGTTGCTAAGTCAATGAATTCGCTGGTGAGTAATCTGCTGTTTTTGGCTCGGAATGATGGGTCATTATCTCCTGAATCTTTGAGAAAGATTAATCTAACTCTTTTGCTACAGGAGCTAGCAGAGAATTATGCAACGCAAGCAGCCACCAAAAATCTAAATTTTGTTAGTAATCTGCCGACTGAGAGCTTGGAGGTGAAGGCCGATCCAGAGTTGCTCCGTCTGGCGGTGATGAACCTACTGAGTAATGCTTGCAAATATACCCTGGAGGGCGGTGAAGTTCAACTGCGATTGTTTACGCGATCGCATTTGGCTATTATTCAAGTTTCAGACACTGGGATGGGGATTGCGGCGACTGATTTGCCGCATATTTTTGAACGGTTTTATCGGGTGAATCGCGATCGCTCTCGCACTACAGGGGGTTTTGGTTTGGGATTAGCGATCGCTGAGCAAATCGTCAAAGCTCATGGAGGTGGGATCGACGTCACCAGTGTAGTCGGTCAAGGATCAACTTTTCAAATTGAGCTGCCACTCCAGTAGCAAAAATAACCTGGCGATTGGAAATCGCGGCTACGCCAACCCCCCTTACCCCCCTTCAAGAAGAAGAGGGGACATAAGTTGCTTCGCTTCTATTCAACCAAGTCCGCCTGCGCGGAATCAATTCAGCCTGCGGAGGCAGGCTTTGTTTGTGTAGCCCCAGACTTCCAGTCTGTGGGGGATTTGCAAATACGGGATGCTCCCACTGTCACTTTCTAGTCACATTCGTTGCCAACACTGAAGATAGCAGGAGCAGAAGGTTATCACTCCTAAATCATTTTTCTTTAGTTTGTTTTCAACACTTTTTTTCATGGAGTTAGTGTAAATCCGATGTTGTTCAGAGGTACTTCTTCTCTACTCTGCCTTGCCGCTCTGGCTGTTGTTTGTAGTGGTTTATCAGCTCAAGCTGAAACTGACGACTTCACCCCTAAGACAGATGCGTTTGCCAGGGTAACTAATCATAATTCTGAATCAAATAAGACTCCAATTCAATCTGACCAAGTTACAACTTTCTTTGTACAAGAACAAGTGAATGTAGCGAATTCAGGTTCACCTGATTCTGTTGTAAAGGTACTGACAGAATCAACAATTCAAGAGCAAGATTTTTCAGAAATAAAATTGCCAACTGCCACTGCATCAGCCGAGGCGAATCAATCTCCATCTAACCTTTCTAGCGAGACAAAGCAGGAAATTCCTGAGAAAACAGCGATCGCAACCTCAGATGCGGTAAACCCAGAGCAGATTGTAGACAAAAGGGTGAAAACGTCTGCGTCGGCTTTGACTGTTGAACCTTCAACACCTCAACTCCCAGAAGCAGCGACGACTGAAACCACAGCGCCGGAAATCGCTCAAGTGGATGTAATACCTGGTAGAGCTACTCGCTCTGGCCCAAGTTATATCGGGGTTGCAGGCAACATTGGGTTGGGTGGCGATACAACTTTGAGTGAAGGTGCCTTTGCAGTCATTAGCAAAATTGGACTCACTCGGAATTTTTCTGTGCGACCCGCTGCTTTATTTGGCGATAATACAGTTTTTCTGGTTCCACTTACTTACGATTTCCCCTCTCAAGGAGTGGAACAAATCAGATACCGTGTAGCCCCTTATATTGGAGGCGGAGTGGCGATTTCAACGGGTGACGATAGCACTATTGGCGCACTGATTACGGGCGGGGTCGATGTTCCATTATCATCCCAATTCACCGCAACCGCTGGCGTGAATGTCGGTTTTGTTGATGAAACAGAGGTGGGATTATTAATCGGAGTTGGTTACACTTTCTCCGGATTGTAAACCGACTTTGCTTTAATCTTTTCACATCGCAACTCAAAGAAATTACGATCGCAACGGTGAAGGTGCCAGAATGAGCAGACGGGTAAACGACAGTCTCCCAAATCAAGTCTTCGCGGTAAGCAAAACAGCAGCACCCAAGCCAGCGCTGGCTTTCGTAGACGCGATCGCCCTAATTGTTGGCATCGTGATTGGTGCCGGGATTTTCGAGACGCCCTCTCTAGTCGCCGCTGCTTCTGGGAGTGAAGTGGTTGCACTTTCCCTGTGGATTCTGGGTGGCGGGATGTCCTTAGTCGGCGCATTGTGCTACGCAGAATTGGCAACGGCATATCCTCACGCTGGGGGCAATTACTTTTACTTGATGCGTGCTTTCGGCAAAAACATCGCCTTCTTTTTTGCTTGGGCGCGAATGACGGTGATTCAAACAGGTTCGATTGCCCTGTTGGCGTTCGTATTCGGAGACTATGCCTCGCAATTACTGCGCCTTGGGAATTATTCATCCTCACTTTACGCAGGGATTGCGATCGCCCTGTTGACAGGTTTAAATATCATCGGCGTTCAGCAAGGAAAGTGGGCGCAGAATTGGCTAACAGTCGCCAAAGTGGGTGGCTTGCTGTTGGTGGTAATTGGGGGTTTAGCCTTTGCCGTTCCCAGTCTCCCGGAGGTGCCTGCTGCACCGGCAACATCCCAAACAAACTTTGGGATGGCAATGCTTTTCGTGCTGTTGTCCTATGGCGGCTGGAATGAAGCGGCTTATATCTCAGCCGAGTTACGCAACGTCAATCGAAACATGGTGCGATCGCTGCTAGTGAGTATCGGCATCATCACGACAATTTACTTAGCGATAAACTTCGCGTACATCCACGGTTTAGGATTGGCGAACATGGCAGCCTCAGAAGCCGTAGCAGCGGATTTGATGCGTCGTGCAGTTGGCGAACCCGGTGCTTGGTTTATCAGCTTCCTGATTGCCATTTCCACCTTAGGGGCGATCAACGCCACGATTTTCACCGGCGCACGTACCAATTACGCCCTCGGACAAGATTTTTCCTTGTTCAGCTTCCTCGGACGCTGGCACCATCGCGCCAGTACGCCAGCCAATGCCTTGCTAGTGCAGGGTGCGATCGCGTTAGCCCTCGTGTTTCTGGGAACTCTCACCCGCGAAGGCTTTAAAACGATGGTGGACTACACTGCGCCGGTGTTCTGGTTCTTCTTCCTGCTATCGGGTATCTCGCTGTTAGTGTTACGAGTTCGAGAACCGCAAGTAGTGCGACCCTTCCGCGTCCCTCTCTATCCTCTAACGCCCCTACTTTTTTGTGCAATCTGTGCTTATTTACTCTACTCCAGCGTTGCCTATACAGGGGTTGGGGCGCTTGTCGGAGTGGCTGTCGCGATCGCTGGCGCACCGCTATTGCTGTTATCTCGTCGTCGGCAAATTTGAACAAAACGTTAACAACTCAAAAGGAGAAGATGCAATGCAATTACAACAAATTAAGCTGTTGCTGGTTGCTAGTTTGAGTGCGGGTAGCTTCTTGTTCGCAGGCTGCACCCAACAACGCCAGTTTGATGCACAAACTCAACCCGATCTTCAAGCCCAAGCGCCCACCGCACCGACCGCACCGAGTGTTCAAGTCGAAGCACCCGCAACCGACGTTCAAACCCAACAACAGCCAGCGGATGTGCCCTTTGTACCAACCCCCGAAGTCGTCGTCGCCGAAATGCTTAAACAGGGGCAGGTAAAAGGGAACGATGTACTCTACGACCTCGGCAGTGGCGATGGACGAATCGTGATTACTGCTGCAAAACAATTTGGCACTCGCGGAACTGGTGTAGATATCAATCCGCAACTGGTTCAAGAAAGTCGAGAAAATGCCCAAAAAGCGGGTGTAAGCGATCGCGTGCGGTTTTTACAACAAGATTTATTCGCCACTGACCTCAGCGATGCCACGGTGGTAACGCTGTACCTGCTTCCTGAGGTGAACTTGCGGCTGCGACCGAAGCTCCTCAAGGAACTTAAACCAGGCACTCGCATTGTTTCGCACAACTACGACATGGGTGAATGGAAACCTGAGAAAGTAGTGCAGGTAGAAAGTAGCCCCGGTCGCCAGCATACTATTTACTCCTGGGTTGTGCCTGAAACTGTCCCGGATAATTTGAAATAACCGGGATATCCTGTTGCTAGTTCCATCCAGCCGAACTAATCTTGCTGATACTATTTCACCAATAATCTGCAACAGCTCCCTTAACGGCATCTTAAAAGGGAGAAGTTAGCCTCCCTTTTAAGATGCTGTTGGCGAATTCCAAAAAATTAATCTTAGGGGCGCTTATTTAGGGGCGCACCGATAAGCGCCCCTAAGCGATTAAACACTTTCTAGAACAGAATAGGAGTGCTGTTATTCTCACCATTTCCAGCGTTCACGAAATTATCCTTAAGCCAGAATAGGTTGGTTTTACTGCCAGAAAGGCGGCATAGAAAATTTTATGCGATCGCGCCGAAATACTAAAGGTATTGGGGTCAATGCTACGGGGCTGGGTGCCACAGTTACGCGCATCTACATGACTTAGAAGCAAAGGCTGAGGTAGAAAGTTTATATCCCAAGGTTTCGGGCAAGTCCGCCGGAATAAATGGCAGCATCGGTGGCATTTTTGGCATCTGACGAAGCTACTTACATCACAAGCTAAACTCGGTTTTTTGACGGTGGGTTGACGCATTATCCCGCCTTTGGCGAGTCTTAGTCATAAGAAAATAGGAGGTATTCACGATGAATTTCAAAAACATTGTACAGCTATATACAGCCGGAAAAAGGAACTTTAGAAAAGCAGATTTATATAAGGCAAAATTAGCTTTTGTCTGCTTAAATGAAGCAAATTTTAGCAAAGCGAATCTATGTTTGGCGAACTTGAGAGGGTCAGATTTGCGCGGAGTCAATTTCAGCGAAGCAGACTTAACAGGGGCAAACTTACGTCAAGCAGACCTCACTGAAGCTAACTTAGGGGCAGCGAATTTAAGTAAGGTAAATCTTCGCGGAGCAAATCTAACCAGAGCAAATTTGGAAGGGGCAAATTTGGAAGAAGCCGTGTTAGGTGAGGCAAACCTGAACCAAACAAACCTGAGATACGCCAACTTATCTAAAGCCAAGCTAATGGGTGCCATCCTTACTGGGGCAATTTTACTAGGAACAAACCTAAGTAAATCTATTTTACTCAGGGCAAATTTAACGCAAGCAAGTTTAATTGAAACCAACCTCAGTGAAGCTGTCTTAACTGAAGCCAGAATGCCTGACGGAAAAGTTCACGACTACGCTTAAGTACGCAAGGAAAACCTATATTCCTTGCAAAATCATCAACATACAGCGGTTAGTTGGATCTGGAATTATTTTCAACTGTGGTTGTTTCTAGCTGTTTGGGTGTAAAACTGGCGAAGCAATCAAACAGTAACTCCCGTTTCAGCGAGTTGTACTTGGTTTGACCTTCCTTTCGGATCTGGATTAATCCTGCTTCCGCCAGTGTCTTGGAATGGTGACAGAAGAGAGCTAAACTAATCCCTAAATAATTGGCTATTTCGCTGCCGCTCATTTCCTCACAAGAAGCTAACATCTCCACAATCCTCAAACGTGTTGGATCGGAGAGAGCTGCAAAGATTTTAGCCCGAAGTTCTATGTCTTGAACGGCAGCTTGAGACGCAGAGGGCAGTTGAACGCTATGGTTGTTATCGATCATGGGAAGTAGGGGTTACTAAAAGAAGCCACGAGAAAGCCCCAACAAGACTCTGCATTACTCCTGATGTCAACGCTAAAAGAAGGTTGAACGACGGTATAGGCGTGTCTGACGTAGATGTATGCCGTTGGCGAAAACTCACCGTCTTACTTCTATTTTACGTCTTGGCGCTCAGTATTGAAGTAGTTAAACAACCACTTGACTATTGGGGAAAGATTGTTCTAGTATTTAGTCAAATGGTTGTTTAACTACTAAACCCTTTAGGGGATTGAAACCAGATTGGTAACTTTTAGCAGCGAGTTGAGTGGATGCGATCGCATGAAATGATGCAATGCGCTTTCTGCAACAGCTGCTGATACTCTCCTCACCTTGATCTACAGCCTGAAGGAGGCTGGAAACCATGTCAGACAACGCGAAATATGTCACCTTGACCGAAGACAACTTTGAAACCGAAGTCCTCGCAAGTTCAGTTCCAGTTGTGGTAGATTTCTGGGCGGCTTGGTGTGGTCCTTGCCGGATGCTCAACCCATTAGTTGCAGAATTAGCTGCCAATTTTGAAGGAATTGCTAAGGTTGGCAAGCTGAATATTGACGCCTATGGACACATCGCTACACAATACAACATCCAAGCCGTGCCAACGCTTCTGTTCTTCAAAGATGGTGTGGTGGTGGATCGAACCACTGGCGTAGCTCCTTTGGAAGTGCTGTCTGACAAGCTTCAAGCTTTACTTCCACAGAACAACTTAACCACAAAGCCAGTAGCGATTAACTAACTATCTAGTTGGTTGGCGGTGCGGGTAATTCTTATCCGCACTGCTCATACACTAGCTAGCTAGAGTTCCTGATGTCTGCGTTGTGCAATCAAAAACTGTAATGTCATTCCAATGGAGATTAAGTCAATGAGCGAGAATATCAATCTTTTCTCAACTGTTCAGCTGGGTTCTTTAGAACTTCCCAATCGAATCGTGATGGCTCCCTTAACCCGGATGCGTGCGGGAGCGGGAAATGTTCCTAGAGCGATGAATGCGACTTATTATGCACAACGGGCATCAGCGGGGTTAATTATCGCAGAAGCCACTCAAGTATCGCCTCAAGGACAGGGATATGCGAATACCCCAGGCATTCACTCAGCAGAACAGGTGGCAGGATGGCAACTGGTGACAGATGCAGTTCATGCTCGTGGGGGGCGGATTTTCTTACAGTTGTGGCACGTTGGGCGGATTTCTCACCCCTTACTGCAACCAGGAGGAGAACTGCCAGTAGCGCCCAGCGCGATCGCACCAGAAGGTGAAGCAATCACTCTTGAAGGGCCAAAACCCTTCGTCACGCCTCGTGCCCTAGAAACTGAAGAGATTCCAGGAATCGTCGAACAATACCGCAAAGGGGCAGAAAATGCCTTAGCTGCTGGATTTGACGGGGTTGAAATTCATAGTGCCAACGGTTATCTCCTTGACCAGTTTCTTGAGGATGGGACGAACAAACGAACCGACCAATATGGCGGTTCAATTGAGAACCGCGCCCGACTTTTGATGGAAGTGACTGAAGCAGTCGTCAGTGTTTGGGGTGGACAACGGGTAGGAATTCGCCTCTCCCCAAGCGGTACTTTCAACAGTATGTCTGACTCCAATCCATCTGCTTTGTTCAGTTATGTAGCCGATTCACTCAACCGTTTCAACCTCGCTTATCTCCACATCGTTGAGCCAAGAACCGATGGCAATACTAGCCTCGATAACTCTACAGGAGGCTTGTTTACCGAATACTTCCGTCCTATCTTCAAAGGGACTTTAATCGCCGCAGGAGGATATGACCGCGACTTAGGGAATGCTGTTTTGGCTTCTGGCAATGCAGATTTGGTGGCTTATGGAAGACTGTATATTGCTAATCCAGATTTACCAGAACGTTTTGCACTCAATACTTCCCTAAATAAGCCAGATCGCTCCACCTTTTATGGTGGCGATGAGAAGGGATATATTGACTATCCAAGCCTTGAATTACAGACAGCTTGAGTTGATTTATTTCCTCACAGAGAACCTCCTCCCCACCCCCTTTCCTTTAAAGAGCTACGGTCTACACACAAGTGACTTGTTTTGCTCATCAAAGCGCTCCCAGACCTGACAAGAACAGCCCCTTCCCTATAAAGGAAGGGGAGCCATATTCAAAGCCCCTCTCCGTTCACAGAGAGGGGTTTGGGGTGAGGTTCCGAGTGTATATTGCACTCACGTGAGAACCCCTATAGTACAAAGAGAAGTAAAGTTTATTTCTGTCTTTAATTCTCGTTCATAGATTAACCGCATAGAAAGGTTATGAAGGAACTGTCAGCGACACACCATTGTCTTTTGGTGTTCTTTGCAATAAAAACGGAACCGCTTTTTTAACCCAATCTTTTACTGCTGTGTAAGCAGCCGCTTCTTCTCCAAAACAAGTCTCTAACATATCGGTATGAATAATGCCTGGGTTGAGGGGAATCGCTGCCATTCCCGAAGGTAATTCTTGAGCCAACGATTGAGTTAATCCTTCAATTGCCCACTTAGAAGCACAGTAGGGTGCAACTTCAGGCGACGTGGAGCGACCCCACCCTGAACTCAAGTTGACAATGATGCCATTGTTCTTTTGAATCATGGCTGGAACAAAGGAGCGGATTACATTCGCGACTCCTTTAATATTGACATCAATGAGTCGAGAAAATTCCGCGCTATCAACTTTCCAAAGCGGGGCGGGTTGATTGATTAATGCGGCATTATTAATTAATAAATCAGGGGATGAGTAGTTATTTAAAAGTTGCTCAGCCCAGGTTTTTACTTGATATTCATCCGCAACATCTACGCTGGAAAAATGATGGGGCGTTCCAAATTTTCGCTCAAGTTTCTGTGTTGCTTCTGTGGACGGGCGCACCCACAAACTGTATGACCTTGCTCAATAAATTTTTCAGTCATAGCAAGACCGAGACCCCGACTTACCCCTGTAATTACAATCAGTTTTTTCATGAGTTAGACTAATTTAGGATTTTAGATTTGGGATTTTTGAAGGGTCTGGCGGGAAGAAGCCATGAATCGCATTTCTACAACCCAAAATTTAATTGCCAGCTAAGGGTGAATTGTGCCATCAGGCATGATTGCTTTTTGGAGTATCGTCCGCGTCAGGTTAACGCCGGTGAGGTTAGCGCCGGTAAGATTCGCCGCAGTGAGGTTAGCGCCGGTGAGATTAGCACCCCTCAAGTTCGCTTTGTTCAAATTAGCGCCGGAGAGGTTCGATTTGCTGAGGTTAGTCCATCTGAAATCAGCCTGAGTCAGGTTCGCTTCGCTCAAGTTAGACCTAAAGAGATAAGCACCATTGAAGTGAGCCTCGATTAAGTTTGCTTTGTGTAGGTCAGCTTTGTAAAGGTAAGCTCCTAGTAGTTCAGCGTCGTAAAGATTAGCATTACTGAGATCGACGGCTATTAGGTTCGCTGCCATCAAGTTAGCTTCGCTGAGGTTCGTTCTAGCCAGCTTTGCTGCACCGAGATCGGCTTTGTGAAGATTAGCGCTTCTGAGATCGGTGCCGATCAGGTTCGCGTTAGTTAGATTCGCTCTTCTTAGGTTAGCGCCTCTGAGGTCAGCCCCGATCAGGTTCGCATCGCCCAGATCGGCATCGCTGAGGTTGGCTTTGCTGAGGTTCGCAATGCTGAGGTTCGCTTCACTCAGGTTTGCCTCCATTAGGGAAGCGGAGTGGAGATTTGCATCGCTGAGGGTAGCATGGCTGAGGTTAGCGGCGATGAGTAAACTATTGCCCAGATCCGCCCTTCTCAGGTTAGCGCCTGTGAGGATTGCGCCTCTGAGGTTGACCCCTCTGAGGTTGGCTTCGCTCAAATCAGGTTCTATTTGTCGGTTTTTTCTTCTCCACTCAATCCATTTCACTGCACCGTTCTGAAGTAGTGCAAGATGCTCTAGATTTGCCATTTGGATTTCCTTTGCTTAACCCACCAGTGCTAACGCATTGACTTTAATCTGAAGTGGCTTTCTTTGAAAGCAAGCGATCGCCCATTTGTAAAGAGCGATCGCATTCCGCTTCTCTCCCTCGTCATCCACATTGTTTCGCTATTCTTGACGCCAACTAGCAGGATTTTCACGACCAGGCACGCCTTCTAGCGCCACCAACGCCGCCGCAGAACCCGCCAGAATATCCTGTTCTGCTCCGCCCAAATAGAGGCGTCCGAAGCTTCCCACAGCTTGCACTTCCAAGATGTTAATTGCCGCCGCTTTCTCCGCCGCATTCGCCGCCAGTGCTGCATAAGCGGCAGGTTGAACTTCTAATACATAAAGCGTTTGTCCTGCCAGAAGTAGCTGTCCTCGCCGCGTGCGATTGATCAACTGCGTTTGGTGAGCATCAATGTTGCGGATAATCTGGCTAGAAACGACGTGCGGCTTGAGACATTCATTTCGATGCACTCCCAGCGCCTCCAAAATGGCTTTACCCGCCGCCCGCGTCTCCCCTTGGCGGCTGGAATGCACTTCTAGTAGCCCGTATAGTCGTTCGACCACCTGCACCCCTGGACGTACAGAGGCAGCTTTGAGGGCAACATCAGTAATCCGGTTAATTTCAATGCCCGGTGAGATTTCAATCCACAGCGACGTATCTCCTGGCAATGGCAAGAACCCTAGTGCTACCGTCCCCATGTAAGCTGCGTGCTGAGGCTGCAAGCTGTCTAGAAATACGTAACTGCGTAGTTCTATGCCCAAGGTAATTAACTCCGGAAGTTAGAAAAAAGGAATCGGGTGCAACATCTGAGTTTACCGCGATCTCAGATCGCCAGAAGCTGCATCTGGTCAGCCAATAAGAGAAGCGATCGCTTCCCGCCGAAGGACTCTCCCATTTAGGGATTTGAAGACTCACGCAACCAGGGTTCTACCTATTTATAGACAATCGGGTTCTACCCCTTTATAGACACAACCACCCAGACAGGCGCGTTAGCTTAATTCACATAAGTTAACAATAAAAGAATACACCTTTAAGTTATGATGCCTAACCTGTTTGAAGCAACCAAAGAATATTGGCGCAAATTAGATCAGTTAGAAGCTGCCTATGAAAAGGGCGAAGTCTCGATTGAAGAGGTAGATGCTAAAGTTCAATTGCTCATGGCTGAACTCGGACGAGAACGCCGTGCAGCGTTTACCTATGTTTTTTATGGCTTGCGCCGTCTTTGGGATGAGCAACGGGAAACCATTGTTGGGGTGGCAATTCTCGGAGTTCTCGCGGTTTTCCTTCAAATTGAATACACCTAAAATTCCTAAATCGGGTCTGATACTCAGGGATGGCGTGGGTTGTTCTGGATGAATCCCGATCGGGGATTGTAAAGATGACCGACGCTTCGGAAACCTGGAATGTGTTGGGTGTGTCACGTTACAAAAGAGCGATCGCCCAGAAACCAGCTTAATATTGTAGCCGCCGAGCGATTTTCCTCCGTCTGGGCGCTCATCAACCATAATGTAAAGATTTTTATCTAGCGCGTGTCAGTTGATCAAGTGTCACGTACTAGAGTATTGGCTCGATTGAACAAGCGATATTCTTTAGTTGTGTGAGGAGCAAGTTTAGAAGAAAAAGCGTCTGGGGTCGAAACACGGCAAGACTCCCAGGCGCTTTTTCATATCTGTCAAAATCCTTCAACAACGAACTACAGCCCAGATTCATAGCTTATCTTGTCTCCAGAAACGACACATTTAGACTGATAAGCAGGTAGGCAATACTTTGAGATCGGGAATGGATGGAGCGTTTTACCTCTTCCCAAACCCTCTCCAATCCCCAGAGGAACTGTGAAAATGGCTCTGGCTCCCGTTCCCTGCATGGGAACGGGTTGGGGGTTAGGTTTGTCAGAGCCAAAAAATATTGGACTAGATGATTTATTACATTTTGTTTATTCCGAGATGCAGATACGCTGCTGAGTGATGAGCGTCTAGAGTAACCAGTATCAGCACACTTCTTGAGATTAAGCACTATGACAGACGAGCCACGCCTAGAGGAGCAGGCCCTCTCCCAGGCTGTCGAAATGGGGTTATCTAGCCAGATGGATAGCGTAGAGAACATCAATGTAGATGTCCGAACCGATTTGCTGAAGATGGCTCAAGGAAAGGCTAATTCAGTTTCGGTTGAAGGTCGGGGTCTGGCGATTCAGAAAGATATTCGCGTGCAGGAAATGGAATTGCACGCCGATAATATTGCGATCAATCTATTTGACGCGATTTTCGGGCAGATTAAGCTGAACCATCCGCTAGACGCGACTGCCCGTGTTGTCCTCACCGAACAAGATATCAACCGCGCTTTAAACTCAGACTACATCCGCAGCAAGTTTCAAAGCATGGAGTTGAATGCAGATGGTCAACTCGTGACCTTGGAACCGCAAGAACTGGAAATGCATCTGCCGGGTGAGGGCAAGATGGAATTCAGTGGAAAAATGCTACTGCATGACGTGGATAAGGCTCGACAAGTCGGTTTCGCCGCCGTAGTGCGTCCGCGCACTTCTTCAACGCCAATCTTGTTGGAGGGGTTTAGCTGTAATCCTGGACAAGGCATTTCACTGGAACTCACGATCGCCTTGATGGAGAAGTTAGGAGAACTGGCAAACTTGCCCTATTTTGACCTCCAAGGGATGGCAATCCGCATTAAGGAGATGGATGTACAAGAGGGTAGTTTAACCCTTTATACCGAAGCCTACATCAAGCAAATTCCCGATCAATGATCGAGGATGAAGGGCGCGATAGCGAAGCGCTGCTGCTTTCAGCAGATCGCATCCATCAAGCGGTTCTCCCTTCAACCCATTAGCGTACCGTAGGCTTAGCCCCGACAAAACCGCGATAACCCCAGCTTCTAGGAGGAAACCATGACAGAGTTTCAAGATTTTTTAAAGCACAAATTTGCCTATGTTGCGATTGGAGAATTCAAACCTGGCAAATTTGATGAGGCTGAGCAACTCTATGAAAAAGCTGTCTCAACGTACACGCACGGCTTTAAGGGGTCCTACTTACTGCAAGAACCGGGGACTGACCGAGGAATCGCTATTATTCTTTGGGAGAGTGTCGAAGATATGCAAGCCAATCAAAGCGAGGCATACCAAGCCATCTTAAATCAGATGAATCCTTTGTTTGAGGAAGCGCCGACCACTGCTTTCTATGAAATTGTCAGTGAAATTCAGCCTACAAATGCAAGTGGTGAATCCCCATCCATATAATCAACCCGAAAAAGCGATCGCTCTATCCGGTCGGAGACATTTGAGTCATTTGATGTCAAAAGCTTTCTCGCGGGCACTCCTGACTCCAACTTGATGGCGAGATCGATGAGGAATCGCACATGACCAATGGTTGAAGCAAGGCCAGCTTCGTTTACAGGACACCCAAACCGGGGGAAGGATTCTTGGGGATGTTGCCAACGCAACCATAGCTTTCCATCAATCACTTTTGTGCTAATTGACCAGCCTTTATATTGGCTGGGAACTTCTTTAACGTCAGTATCAAGGACGTTGGATGTTACTGAGGGTTGGGGTTGACTCGGTGGGATCATCATTAGGGCACGGGAACTTAATGCCCTAAATATCGGTGAAAATACTATGGCGAATCGTGATTCAACCCGCAAGCAAAAGTGATTGTTTAAAAAGATTTAGGTGACAGAACTTTGGAACCCCTCGTGATGCACCTCGGATGGTGAGTGTGAGGTGCATCACATTCGCAAGCAGGAGAGCGGTTTGGTAGAATTCAGCGGGTGGCGTCGCCATGTCAAAATCTACGGCTAGCGATCGCTTGAAATATGCAAGTATTGAAAAGCGTGTCCACGCAACCGGCTCAACACCCCCCAATTTGTTGACGCACCTTACTCAACCCATACCAGGTTTTTTCGCCCACAATTCCATCTGCTAATAGACCGCTACGCAGTTGAAAGGATCTCACAGCAGCTTCAGTGCGTGGCCCGAAGATTCCATTCACTTCTTCATCAAAATCACCAGATAAAGACAGTACACTCTGAAGCGTGATGACTATCTCACCTTTAGCGCCTCGTTTCAGCACTGGCATATTTACGGGAGCGCCGCTGTAGAGAGCTTGCCAGGTCATTTGACCCACGACGCCATCTTCTTTGAGAAACATCCAATTTTGAAAAACAAGAACGGCAAATTCGACTTCTTCATTAAAGTTTCCGTTAATAGCTCCGTTATAAGCAAACCTTTTAGTTAATAGTTGTTGTAATTCTTTTACTGCGGCTCCAGAGTTCCCTATTTGCAGTACGGGCTTATTGAGTTGAGCTGGTTTGACTGATATTTGAGTTGATTCTTTAGCAAGCATGGCTTAACTCTCTTTGAATTCCTGTGTTTGACTATTCCAAACTAACCAAAGCGTTCTCCCTTCCACCTCGCACGCTCAGTTCATGCAACTGGATATTTCAATATCCCGCTTGTTGGTCACCCATTAGCAGGAGGTGATAAAAACTACTGAGTGGCTCCTTGATTCGCTCCCAGGAACCAGAGACGGCTTGGTCGAGAAGGTTTGTCCCAACTTAAGTTGGCAGTCTTATGATGGGTTTATGGCGCGTCAAGACATCGACTTGCGTCGAGTTGGGAAGTGGGATTTTTGCTTTTTATGATTCGTGGCAGCAGTTTTGGTTATTCTTGTCAGGCGTGACCTATGACAGTAGCAAGAGCAAATCTGCTCTTGAGGTGCGATCGCATCCACGGCTAAACCGATGAAGGTAATTCAGCAAACTTTTACATTACTCACCCTGCGAGAACGCCCAGTTGGCATTTGGATGCTGAGTAGTTTTACCGCTGTTTTAGGGCTTCTCGTTTTTATCTCTTCCAATTGGCCGATTGATTTTTTTGGATTGTTCTGCATTTTTTGCGCTAACTTGATGATGTTTGGAAGTCCGGTGAAGACTTGCCGGTTTGATAAACATCTCAATCGAGTAATTCTCAAACAAAAAGGCTGGTTGGGAACTCAAGTAACGGGTTATTCAATTGACAAGATTACGGGGGTTCAAGTAGAAGAATCTAACTTAGGAGGAATTCGCTTTTACCGGCTTACGCTGACGCTTTTATCAGGACAGCGATTTTATTTAACTCCGATTCCCAGCACTGACTGGCAATTACAACAAAGTTTGGCTAGCTACATCCAGCAATTTCTCAGCCATTAAAGTGGCGGCAAAAACGCTATGAGCGACTCTTTTGGGTAGACGCGATCGCGTGTCTTCAAAGCGAGGCGTTCGCCTACCCCTGACAAGTCTGTGCTATTTACCAATCCACCTCATCCGCATCAATCCGTTGGAGCTGAGAATGATGAGGAAAATCATACCAGCCATCATCGGTTGTGTAGCCTATGCGATCGCCCGCCTCGTATTTCACCACTACCCCTTCCGTACAAAAGTCCAAGCGCCTGACTCGACACCCAACCGGAAACTGCTCAACCAGTTTGGGTGAGATGCAGGGTTTGAGAGCGACCGCGCTAGTGTTCACCATTTTCAGACCTCGGCGCGAAGAGTGCTGCCACGAGCAATGCTAGTTTGAGTGTAGCCCCTTCACTCCACTACTGCTAGTGTTGCTAATTCTAGTAAAGTGTGTTTAACCCTACCAGTGGGGCTGGGATCAACTAAAGGAAAGGTAGAGGATCGTTGCGGGACGCTGATTTCACAAGCTTTTCCGGGGAAAAACGGTATCAAATTAAACAATCTTCACGGTAGGTAATTGGCGATCGCAGCATTGCTATGTAGTTGTCACCCTGATGTCACATTTGCATGAGTAAACTTTATGTAGGCATAGGGTAATTGCTTCTGACATATCCATCAGTTAAAGAACGATGTCCTCTCAGCAGAAGGAATGAGAGGGCATTTTTTTATGGATAGCGATCGCGACTGGGATTGGCAACGATACCCTGGTTGGGAAAGCTAGTCCTCGGCTACCAGACAAGTAAAGCGCTAGACCAGTTGCTCTTTGGCATTCCTGCCCAGTCTCGACTAATTTGGTCGAAGAGTATCATCTGCACCTCTGATAATGGAGGAACTGGTAGTCATAGCCCAAACCGCAAGGAGAGCTAAACATCCAGGCTTCGCTGGTCAAGAAGTGCTGCATTCTGGCAACAAAAACAGGTTGGGACTGGTGTGTATGTTTTACAAAATTCTCGTGGCAATGGATAGCTCTGAAATCGGCAAGCAAGTCTTTGATGAAGCCGTATCCTTAGCGAAAGCGTTCCATGCCAGTCTGATGCTATTGCACGTCCTATCTGCGAATGAAGAGGGCAGTCCGGGGATTCCTGGCATGCCCGGTCTGGATTACTATCCTTGGCGACGCGATGATGTCCCAAGCGACTATCGACAGCAGTGGGATGCATTTGAAAGTCAATACTTGGCGCTACTGCGATCGCGTGCAGATGAAGCAACGAAGGCAGGAATTAGTACCGAATTCACCCAAAGCCTTGGCAGTCGGGGTGAAAACATCTGTGACTTAGCCCAAACTTGGGGTGCCGATCTCATCGTAATGGGGCGTCGGGGTCGTTCTGCAATTGGTGAGTTAGTTCTCGGTAGCGTCAGCAATTACGTCCTCCATCATGCCCCCTGCTCGGTTCTGGTTGTCCATCGTTGAGTTTGTAAATAACACGGTTTGGTTGTTTTAGAGGAACGAGGGCAAGACGAGCAACAGCGATCGCAGCATTGCTATTTACTTGTCATACCCCTGTCACATTGCCGACTTATGCTTGTTTTTAAGAAGCATGGTGAAAACCCTTCTCACACCCATCAGTTAGACGATGCCCTTTCAGCGGAAGAGATGAGAGGGCATTTTTTTTACTAAGCGATCGCGCAAGTGAATGTCACTCATTTGAGCTACCTCAAATAAGGTTCGCTCAAAAAAGCGACTGGAAACCCACCTTGAACAATCGCTATACATAAATCTATCTACCACTCAAGAACTGCTTACTCATCAGTGAGATTCTGCCTTCTTTATAGAAGGCTTTTTTGTGAAATTGCGATTCATCCCAATGAGCGTAGGGACACGGCATTGCCATTGGGACATGGCAATGCATCTGGATTCATCTTGGCATCTCGTAGCGGCGAGGCATTGGGTAATAATTCCTCCCCGACTAAAAAATTGGCTGAGTTTGTCAGTTCATCTGAAAATGCCCCGGAAACAGCTCAATTTGTAAAGCATAGTGGTAAGAAATCACTGAAATACTTATCTTTTTCGCACAATGATGAGTAAGACACACTGCCGTAGGAATCGGTAAAACCAGAAGCCGGGAAGCGATCGCTGTAAAACCATGCCAACAACGATTGGCTTTCCCCATCAAGGAGGCGGACATGGCATCCCGTTATGGATTGGTTGATAGGAGTCAATTAAACTGGCTCATTCTTTATCGTCTAGGGATGATCGCCTGTGCGCCACTCGCTGCCGAGTTGATTGGCAGTGCATTTAATATCTGGTACAACCTGACCCAGATTCAATCGCTGCTGACTCCCGCGCAGAATAGAGTCTTTGTCAATACTCTGTTGGTTTACAACGTTGTCGTCTACCCAGTCGCTCTGTCCCTCTGGGTGCAGCTCGTGCTGTCGCTACAACGACCTTTACAACAGATCCTACACCAGCAAACCTTGAGAGCCGAGCATCTGATTAAAGCCAGACAACGAGCGATTAATCTGCCGTGGTGGGGAATGCTTATAGCTGGAATCGGTTGGCTGTTGTGCATTCCCGTATTTATACTTGCCCTGCATTATGCTCCGGGAACGCTCGACCGGCGCGTATTCTTGCATCTGTCGATTTCGGTGATCGTTGCAGCGCTGATTGCTATCCCTCAAGGTTTTTTTATCGTTGAGCTGTTTACCCAGCGACTGTTATACCCGTTGCTGTTTCAAGAAGCTCACCCGGCGGAAACACCGGGGGCTTTCCCCCTCTCGCTGCGGCAACGAGGACTCGTGTGGGCAATATCGGCTGGGGTATGCCCGATCGCTTCGCTATTACTTTTAAGCTTGACTTATCGTTCATCCGCAACGCCCGACCCCTGGTTTACCATATCCGTCGGGGTGTTGGGTATGGTCTTCGGGTTTAGCAGTGCTTGGATGGTCGGTCAATTAGTCGTTGAACCAGTAGAAATGCTACAGCAAGCGGCTCGCGCTGTGGCAGCCGGGAACCTTAACATTCACATCAAATTGCTGCGAGCTGACGAATTTGGCCCCTTAATTGATGATTTTAACGACATGATTGAGGAGTTGCGAGACAAACAACGCTTGCAAGAAACCTTTGGTCGTCATGTCGGTCAAACAGCCGCTCAACAGATTCTCCAGCGCGATCCCAGCTTAGGCGGGGTCGAGCAGGAATTAACAATTGTGTTTGCTGACATCCGCAACTTTACAGCCCGCTGCGCGGTTTCTTCTCCTCAGCAAGTCGTGACCATGCTGAACTTGTTCCTGACTGAAATGGTAAAAATTGTTGAGCAGGAACATGGGGGGATGGTAAACAAATTCTTAGGGGATGGATTTATGGCGCTGTTTGGCGTCGGAGATGATCCCCACAATCATGCTACCAAGGCTGTTGCAGCGGCTCAAAAAATGCTCCTCAGCCTGCAATTTATTAATAGCGACTTAGCAAAACAGGGACAAGCTCCTTTAGCAATGGGAATTGGCATTCATACGGGATCTGTGGTGTTAGGCAGTATCGGCTCACCCCAGCGATTGGAGTACACTGCGATCGGAGATCCGGTGAACGTCGCCTCGCGGATCGAATCTTTGACCAAAGAACTTGGAAAACCGTTGCTGCTGAGTGCAGCGACTCATAAGCAATTACCCTCGACGATTTCGACTCAAGAATTGCCTCCCCAGCAGGTAAAGGGGCAACCCCACCCGATTATTGTGTATTGCCTAAAGGAATAGTCGGTATTCATGGCGGCAATTCTCATTTGGGTGCAGTACGGTTGAACCCCACCCCTGCCCCTCCCCGTAAACGAGGAGGAATTCAAGATCCCCTCTCCGTCAAGGTCAAGGGGCTGGGGGTGAGGTTCCGAAATTTCTCGCCCTGGTGCGCTCTGTTGGGGAACGGTACCGGAAAAAACTACGATTTTACAAGGGTTTCAGGAGCTGTGTCTGTGAATTATGCCTCCACGCTTTAGCTGTTTAATCGGCTGGTTCGTGGTACGGTTTTAGATCCGTTGATGTCTCAAGAGTTTTATACTCCTCCAAATGCATCCACCCAGCCTAAACCCCAAACACTTTCAGGAATTAGCCTTAGACAGCGGTATTGACCGCGATCTGGCTTTACTCAACTTCATCTCATTGGAAGGAGATGCCTTTTATGAGTATTTGTTGATCTCCAATCGCATTCCCCGGACGAATACTGGGATGGTGAGCAGTTGGTGGCTGCATCGCTATGCTCATGGGGCGAAAGGAGGCTGGTGGTGTTCGGGACTCGATCCCCTTAACGATTGGCGGTTGATGGAGTGGGGGTGTTATAAGCCGAACCATCCCAGACCAGATAAAAAGGGTAAACTCATCAAGTACGAGCATCCGCCCTGCACGCCGACACGGATTTTTTGTCTGAGAGTGCCGCTTCATATCTGGCAGCAGACGGCATCCCGCTACGGTGTCCCAATGCCAGAGAAGATTGCGATCGCTCAAAACGGAGAAGCGCTGGGATTTTGGCAGTGGGTGCTAGAGATGAAAATCCCGACGATCCTTTGCGAGGGAGCCAAAAAAGCAGCGGCTTTGTTAACCCAAGGATATGCTGCGATCGCTTTACCGGGCATTACTAGCGGCTACCGCGTCACCAAAGACTTTCAAGGCAATGTTCTTAGCCGACAATTAATTCCAGACCTTCTGGCGTTCACGCGACTCAAACGCACTTTTTTTATCTGCTTTGACTACGAAACTCAACCCAAGACCATCAAAGCAGTCAATCAAGCGCAAACTCAACTGGGCGAACTGTTAGAGGAACAAAAGTGCCCGGTCAAAATTATCCGGCTTCCCGGATTACAAAAAGGCGTTGATGATTTTATAGTCGCCCAAGGCGCTGCCGCCTTCCAGGCCGTCTATGAAGCCAGCCTCAACTTAGAAACTGACCTGGCCAAAAGCAAACCCCACACCGAGTTAACCTATTCCCCCGCACTCACCCTCAACCGGCGCTACCTGGAAAAATTGCCTTTTCCCACCTCTGGATTAGTCGGAATCAAGTCTGCGAAAGGAACCGGGAAAACCACTGCGCTGGTATCTCTGATTCAACAAGCGAAAAATAGAGGCGATCGCGTCCTGCTACTCACCCATAGAATCCAACTAGGGCAGTTCTTGTGCGAAAAAATTGGAGTGAACTGGATTAATCACCGCACACTCGAAAAGCGGGAAAAAAACTCGCATAACTTATTGCCCATTGCCCCATCGTTAGGACTCTGTATTGATTCCATTTGGAAGCTAAACCCAGAACATTGGCAAGGCGCGATCGTGATTCTGGATGAAGTTGAGCAATCCTTATGGCATCTCCTCAACAGCGACACTTGTAAAGACAAGCGAATCAAGATATTAAGAGTCTTCCAGCAGCTAATTTCCACTGTCCTGCAAACTGGCGGTTTGGTTATTGCCCAAGATGCTGACTTATCAGACCTTTCCCTAGACTACCTGAAAGGACTCGCAGGCATTAAAATTGAGCCGTGGGTTGTATTGAATGAGTGGAAGCCTGATGGCTGGGATGTCACCTTCCACAACACCCCAAACCCTACTCTGCTAATTCAACAGTTGGAACTCGATCTGATAGCCGGACGAAAGTGTTATGTTACAACCGATAGTCGTTCTGGTCGTTACAGTTCAGAAACCATCGATCGCTACATCAAACAACGTCTAGAACAGTTCCTTCGACAATACCCCAAGACATTAGTAGTTAGTTCCCAAACAACCAACACTCCCGGTCATGAGGCGGTCAATTTTGTTGAAGATATCAATCAAAAAGCCTTAGATTATGATGCAGTTTTTGTGACTCCTAGCCTAGGTACGGGAGTCAGCATTGATGTAGAACATTTTGACCGGGTTTATGGTATTTTTCAAGGGGTAATTCCCGACTCGGAAGCACGACAAGCATTAGCCAGAGTTCGTCAGAGCGTGCCGCGAATTGTTTGGTGTGCCAAACGAGGCATTGGCATGATTGGCAGTGGTAGTAAGAATTATCGGGTACTGTCTCACTGGTACCAGGAAAATCAGAAAGAAAACCTAGCTTTGATGAGTCCGCTTCATCCAGTTGATGTTGATTTGCCTTTAGTTTATGACTTAATTCACCTCAGAAGTTGGGCAAAATTTGCAGCCAGAGTAAATGCTTCGATTACTCTGTACCGTCAATCGATGTTAGAAGGATTAATCGCTGAAGGACATCAGGTAAATGTCATGAGCGATGCTCCCCCTCACGAGCGTCTCAGAGAGCTACGGATGGCGCTTTTAGCAGCAGCTCCTCGCGATTGGGAAACTTCTAAGAAGCTGGTTCGAGAAATTGTTAAAATTCAACAAGAATTTGAAGTGCGCCGCAAAAAGACTAAATCTATCAAGCATCAAATTGTCAAAATTCGGAATCAAATTGAATTACAAGCAGCGAGTGCAGTTGCGAATTCTCCAGACATTGAGCGCAGAGAATATGAGCGTCTGTTAACCAAGCGTTCTTTGACAGATGAGGAGCGAAATCAAGTGCAGAAATACATCTTGAAACAGCGCTATGGGGTAGAAGTGACTCCTCAATTAAAGTTACGGGACGATCGGGGATATTATTCACAGTTGTTGGTTCACTACTATTTGACTCACGAAAGCGAGTATTTTCAACTACAAGATCAACAAGAATGGCATCAGCAGTTGGAAAGAGGCGAGGGTAAAGTTTTCCTGCCAGATTTGAACACTTACACTTTGAAAATAGAGGCACTTAGAGCATTAGGAGTGCTGCAATTTATCCATTCGGAGCGTGAATTTAAAGAAACTGATTTAGACTTAGTTGAACTCAAAGCGACTGCACTCCGGTGTAGCAAACACATTAAACGTGCTATCGGAATCAGCATTCCGATGGAAACCGAAAAAGAGCGCCTAAGTTGCATAAAAGTGCTTAGCAAGGTTTTGAATTTACTCGGCTTAAAGCTAAGGTCATTTAAAAGAAAAGAAAATGGATATAAAAATCCATTAAAAGTTTATAAAATTGACTCAAAAACTCTTGATGATGGCAGGAACGAAATCTTTGAAGCGTGGCGTTACAGGGAAGGCTTGATAGAGGAGAGTGTTTCCAACCAGAGAGTTTTCACCCTGAAATCTGAAAGATGTACTACCCCATACAAACCAGCGCTATTTCATTCCCAGCGATAAACGGATGAACGGGGAGCAACACCGATGCAACAACCAGCAATTTTAAGAGTTTTTGTATTTAAAGTTACAAAATTAGTTCATACAGAATTCAGCCTTAAGTGCAAGTAAGACATTCTATAGGGATGAAGCTGTAAGTTAAAGGCTGCCCTTAAATGTAAAACAGGGAACAAACGACGGGGAATATTACCTGTAGGGAATTCCAACCACTAGACACAGCGATCGCAATCGGGTCAATAGCCAAACCCGGCTTTAGCTGAGCAAGCTCCCTAAGCAGTCTTTCTTTACGCTGCTAGGTGCTTAGGCTTACTTAGGCTAACGCAGGGATGAGTGCGATTGTTTCACAAAGCCGTTTGCGCGCTCGCATTTACATACATCTAACCAGAATTTAGAAATAGGCACGTATGACAATAAGCATAATTGTTCATGGTGGAGCAAAAACCATTACAGAGGGCAAGGTTGAAGCCAATCATGCAGGCTGCTTGGCAGCAGTAGAAGCAGGTTGGACAGTGCTTCGCAGTGGAGGCAGTGCTGGAGAAGCCGTTGAGGCAGCCATCCGTGTTCTCGAAACTGACCAGACGTTTAACGCCGGATTTGGTGCAACTCTCAACAGTGAAGGAGAGGTAGAGCTAGACGCGGCGATGATGGAGGGCGATCGCTTAGGTTGGGGAGCGGTAGCAGCAGTTCAAGGAGTGCGTCATCCAATCTCGGTGGCACACAAGATTATGGATGAAAAAGCCCGGCTCCTAGTGGCGCGGAGCGGCGAACGCTTCGCTGTTGAACACGGGATGGAGATGTGTGCAAAAGAAGACCTGATCAGTAAGGAGCAGCAGCAGGAGTGGGAAGAGGAGCAGGAAGTTATCGACCGTCCTAACACTGTCGGTTGTGTAGCTCTAGATGCTAGCGGCACCATAGTTGCCGGAACCTCCACTGGGGGCACTACAGGTCAGCCACAGGGTCGCGTTGGCGACACAGCCCTGGTTGGTTGCGGCTTATACGCTGATAACCACTTGGGCGGTTGCTCAACGACGGGTGATGGCGAGTCAATTATCCCAGTGGTTCTTGCCAAGACAGCGATTGATTTTTTGGCTGGAGACACCCATCCAGAGGAAGCAGCACAGAAGGCGATTGACACTCTTGTCTCTAAGGTTGAAGGAGAGGCTGGCTGCATCCTGATAGACCGTCAGGGACGTATTGGGTGGTCGTACAACTCGTCTGACATGGCGGTAGCTTATATGACCGCAGAAATGGACAAACCAGTGGCGTTTATCAAGAAAGAAGAAGAAAACAACTCAAAAGTAGCATCCTTTGAGCCACATACAGAACAGATGCAGACGCCTCACTCACCAGCCGCATAATCGAGTTGGCTACCCATTTAAGACGGGATGGAACCCCACCCCAACCTTTGTGAGATGGTAGCAGTTCAGATACCCGGCTTCTTGGAGAAGTCGGGTATCTCGTATTCAGTTCAGCTCAGATTGAGGCGGTGATGCAAGTAGCTAGAAAAGCTCAAATTGCTGAATGATAACAATTCATTCTCTAACTAAAAGTTGTGTGGGCATTTTATCAGCTTTGCTTATCTTCCCATTTCTCCTGAAGTGAATACTCCCTAGGAAGATGATAGAAAAATTGGTTTGTTGAGAGAATACTGATTGTTTGCTGTGCAGCCTGCTTTTGCTTCATAGGGGTAATTTTTTATGAACTCAACATACGACTTTCAATACTTTCAGGGGAATTCTCTTTCCGATCTGTTTGCTCAAGACATCACAGATGGGCGGTATGCATTTATCCTAAATTACCCGGCGACTGCGACTTGGGCTGCTTACCCTAACAATAAAAAATACTATATTCAAGACGGTAGTAGTGAAGCCACCAAAACTTCCTTCGATAAAATTTGCCAGAAGGAACCTTGGAAAAATCTAGCGGTGTTAGGCGATCTCCTTCCAGGAGTTATCATCAGTTCGCCAGAAGACGCGCTGATTAACTATTGGCGGGAACATTTTGGTTTCAGCTACAAAAACATAGAGAGGATAGACTGCTCAACTTATCTGGATGAACTCAGCCAGATAGATACTCCGGAAGAATCTCAAAGCGATCGCTTTGACAAACTCATCACTCTATTTCCCTTCGATCATCTCAAACCAGAAAAACACGCTGTTCATCCGGATACTCACTACCGCTTGCTTAGCAAAGTAGCGCTAGCCGATCTGGGGATACAATGTCCAAAATATAAAACCTACAATCTGCACCAAATTAGCCTGGAAGACATTCAGCTACCACAATTCCCATACTTGATCAAAACCTCCCACGGACTCTCAGGCGAAGGTACTTATATTATCAAAAGCGCCAGCGAGTTAAACTACTGCTTGCATGAATTAAGGAAATACCTAGAGATTAAGTTTGTGGATACGATTATTGTTTCGGAATTTGTCAAGAATGAAGTGCAGAACTACTGCGTGCAGTTCTATGTCAGCAAGACAGGAGAGATTACGCTGATTGGCACTACAACCCAACTTGTCACTCCAGAAGGCAATTATTTAGGAGGACTCATTCACTACCGAGAAACCGACATGAGCAAGTTCTTTGAGATGATTGCTGCGGTTGGTAAGTATGCTCATCAACAGGGGTATTTCGGCGTGATTGGCTTTGATGTATTGGAAGATAAAGACGGACAACTCTATGCAATCGATGCCAATTTTCGAGTGAATGGATCGACTCCACTCTGCTTACAGCGTCATACTTTGCTGGGACTGGGAAAAGAAGTCGCTAAGTATTCTAGCGATTATCGGATGGATGGGACATTAGAGTCCATTCTTGCCACGTTGAAACCAGAATTGGAGCGTAAAGATTTTACGATATTGTCAGCTTTGGAGAAGGTTAAATACGGGAAAATTTACACCGAAATTTACGGAATTGTTGCTGGAGAAACGACCGAAGAAATGCAACAGATCGAGCAGAGTTTACAACATAAAGGATTACACATACTCAGTTAGAGGTTACTGGAGAGCTGATTTAAATACCGGGTATTAACTGTTGAATCTTTGTCAATAGTTATACTCTATGTATTCAGAACCCCGACTTCTTAGAGAAGTCGGGGTTCTGACGTTCACGAATCAGTAGGACTGCTTCATATATAAGGTCTGCCTAGTAGCAATAATGACTGTTCTCAATACTGACTCGCTCAAACTTCTACGTTTCAGCTTCATTTTTATTCGATTTTGCTGATTGCAATACTATCCAACCAGCACTAGCGATTAAGGAACTAATCACTAAAAAGCCAATATCATAAGCTAACGTATACGAACCCGGTCTGACATGATGAATGCCTAAAATTTGATGATCGATAACTCCTTCAATAAGATTGAACGCTCCAAATCCTAGTAATAGTGAACCAATAAAGGTTGGTGCTGACAAAGAATGACTTTGTTTTGCGGCTCGCCAAAACAGAAAAAGCCCAATTAATGTTAATAGCCAATCAAACAGATGAAACAACCCATCGCCAAGAGTATTTAGTTCCAAACCGGCAACAGTAGCATCAGTTTTAACACTCGAAAACATATGATGCCATTGTAATAATTGATGAATGACAATCCCATCAAAAAATCCAGCCTGACCCATTCCTAACACAATACCAGCCACAATCAGAGGGCGGCGATCGCGCTGATGGACGGAAGAATTTCCTTGGCTACTCGCCTGGGATGTAGTTTGGTTTGAAGTCATGGCAATACCTCTGTAACAACCTCAGCGCGTACATCACTCGCAACGAAAACGAATTCTTGAGTGCGGTTCGTTATTGACGATGGGGAGAAGAATTTGACTCCCAGAAAATAAACGGAAGCGGAAACAGACCTATCTTCGGGATTAGGCTGCTTTAATTGTTTCACTTCCTCTCAGAAATTACATCTAACTCCTAGAGGATTGACGATTGTTTTTTGGTATACAAGCTAGGCAAATTCCCTTGCGTTAAACAGCGATCGCATTTTAGGCTATTGGCAAAATCCACACTAGAAAGTATTCGGTTGCGTCCTCCGCTGCTGAAGTCAGCTTGTTAGCCTAGAGAAGCGACAAATCGCCAACATCTTTACTGAAAATTAGAACCACCAATAATTGTTGAAGTTGGTTTTAATCAGGTAAAAATAGCACTCTTCGGATCTTTCAAGAAAGAACCAAGAAAGAACGGAATTTTATCAGCAGGACTTGAGACCTGATTTTTGTCATGGCTGTACTCACAACATCTATTCAGAACACTCATCCGATTACAGAACTCTATGTGTTTGGCGACAGTCTCTCGGATGCGGGGACGGTGTTCCGAGCGACAGGAGGAATGTATCCACCCAACCCACCTTACTTTCAGGGGCGTTACTCAAATGGTCGGGTTTGGGTTGAGTATCTGGCTCTGCGCCTGGATCTCGCCTCTAATCAAACCAAAAATTTTGCTTACGGAGGAGCAACTTCAGGAAACGATCGCAACAGTTTTGTCCCTGGTTTGCTAGCTCAGGTGCAATCGTTTATCCAAACACATCAACCGCTGAATTCAGAAGCGCTGTATGTGTTATGGGCGGGGGGAAATGATTATTTACAGGGAGTCGAGCTAGCCACAATTCCTGTTGAAAATATCACTAAAGCGATCGCTTCTCTGGCTGATAAGGGTGCTAAAAAGCTCTTAGTGGTAAACTTGCCCGATTTGGGACATCTGCCGACTACCCGAACCAGTGCAAATGCTGCCAGACTGAGTGCATTAACCCAAGCCCATAATCAGGGTTTGAGGCGATCGCTCAAGGTAGCTCAGCAGCATTCCAACTTTCAGATTGCGACTCTAGATGCCAATCGGCTGTATCGAGAAGCGATCGCGAATCCGGCAGCGTTTGGCTTTACCAATGTCCTCAATGCGTGTTTGGCTGGCGCTGGCACCAGCGGTAGTCCAGACCAGTTTTTGTTCTGGGATGGCATTCATCCAACAACAGCGACTCATCGCATTTTAGGGGAAACTGCCTTTGCCGCGATTCAAGAAGCAGGGATGCTCAATTCTCCTTCGGTGCTGTTTGGGTAAACCACTCCATTGAAGCTTGAGCGATCGCACTCGGAACCGTGTGGGGTCCGTTGAACTCGTGATACTGCACGTCATAGCTTGCCCGTTGTAACTGCGGCACAATCCGGCGGCTGCATCGCTCAATCGGCAACACCGTGTCCCCCTTCCCGTGAGAAATAAATACCTGCGGCTTCCCTTCCTGTGCCGCAGGAGCCATGAATCCCGGTGAGAAGGCAATGATGTGGCTAAACAAGTCGCCATTGGTAATGCCCACTGAAAGGGCGTAGGAAGCCCCATCAGAGAAACCCGCGATCGCTACCTGATTTGGAGCGATCGCGTAACGGCTGAAGGTTTGTGCCAGCGCCCGGTCAATAAAAGTAATATCGGCACCGTACCCACTCCGAATCACGTCCCAAGTTTGTCGGCGCGAGTCTACTGCCAACAAAATTGTCTGGAAGGGATCTGCCAGATGGCGGACGATATTCAGCGCCCCTTCTGAATCGCCTCCTGCCCCATGCAACATCAACACCAGTGGCGCGGGGCGGTCTGCCCGATAGCTTTTGGGTACATAGATGAAACCATCCCGCTGTCCGTCCAGGCCTAGGGGATGCAATCCGGGAGTTGCGGTTGCGGTGGGGCGAGTTGGACGGGATAATAATCGTCCGTCTGTAGCGGAAGAATCAGCTTGCTTTGAACTTTCCATTGTCAATAAATTCTGTTGCAAACAACTAGAGAGTTGAGAGACCGCGAACGGTAAGATCGTGCCTGCTACCCCAAGCCGGAGTAGTTGTCGCCGTGTCCAATAAGCAGGAAAGCTTTTGTATTGCCTCATAGCGATCGCGCAGCGTCCCCGGCTCGCTAGTCATCCGTGAGAGCTATCCCTTCACGCTAGGATTTTTAACGGTTTCCTGCCTGAATCTTTGGGAAGATTCAGACTGATTTAATCGCTGGGTTTTATCAGCCTGTTAACTCTAGAAAAGGATAAAACCGTTATTAATTGGAACGTCGATCCCATCAGAGGGATATAGAGCGTTAAATTCTGTAAAACATCAAGATACAGATGTATTCAGAGGAGCTATATGCTTTTGGGAGCGATCGTCTGGTGAGAAAAAATATAGTTTCGCTACTGGCTGTGTTGGTGGGGCTTTCCTATGCATGGCTCGGCATCTTCACGTCTCTGAACTCTTATTTTTTCAACTATCGGGCAATGACCATTCCTGGGTGGTTTAGGTTAGGGGCAACTATCGCTCTTGGGCTATATCTTCTGGGTGTCTATACGACGGCTCTGGCGTTTCAACAGATTTCAACCCGAAAATCGGCAATTGAGCCATCGTTTTTAGTGTTGGGTTGCATCATCGGTTTGCTGGTTGGCAGTTTACCCTTTTTCCTGAATTTCCTAACCCCAATCCCGTACCTGCTTTATTCTCCATATATTATTTTGCCTATTTCACTTTTGCTATCTTTTTTAGGAATTCGGATTGCTTGTAGATATGAACGAAGTAAATCTAATTCCACGCTAAGAGTTTTAGTGTTTAGAGCCTTAATTCCGTGCGCGATCGCTTTAACCTTAATCTGGCTTCACAACGGCAGTTTCCCCAGTGTCAAGGCTCCTGCTGAAGTTCGGCAGCAATGGGCGTACATACAATTTGGGGATTACAAGGAAGTGGTGAACTCAATCAAAACCTGTCAGCCAATTCTAGAACGAGTAGGCAGCGTGAAAGTTGTGGCACCGACCCAAGGCAGAAACTATATGATTTCCGATCCAGGGAGTTCCGGTCATCAGGGGGAATTGACTTTAGAAGTAATCGGAGACAAAGGTGCAGGTGTCGCTAACTTTAACTTCCATATCGTTACTTCGGTTTCACAGGTTCGATTTACCAATCGGGGGAAAACAGAAACAATCGTCTGTCCAAGGTAGGGGAAAATCTAATTCTTTTTGCCCCAACTCGATCGCTCCAAATCAGGTAGAGATCGCCTCTGCAAAATTGCTTCACCGACAGCTCCCAAGCGAGTGGCATAACGATTTATTCAACTGTTACTTAGCTGTAGAAAACCGCCTATGGCGTAGTTACTCGCACCCGACCAAACACGCGATAGCGAAGGCGCTGACTTGTCAGTTCGCGCTTGCAAATAGGATTAAAAATTAGAGCGATGTTTAGACTGATTTAGAAAATTCTTTAAGGTAAACCAGAGAGATAAACTTCCTAACATTATCAAAGTAGCTCCGAGCGGATAGACGTACCAACGATTATCCTGCTCAACTTTTAGAGACTTAGCTTTTGAATCTTGGACAAATGCATTGATCTGAGAGGTTTTGTTCTCTGTAAAACTAAAACCGTTATTCATTGGAAAGTAGAGTTTCCCGTCAGATGTTTGCAAGACAAGCTGAGTTGATTTTCCATGTTTCTGAACGTTTGCTTTCTCTAATCGATCGAGTGGGAAGGGAGTCACGGTTTCCCCTCGCAAACTCGACACCACGAGTTTACACATACCTAACGATTGGCGACGTTCGCATTCTAAGGTTGCCAGTTGAGGATTCAGCAAAAACATTCCACCCCGGATAACCATAAAAACGCCTAGAACCGTTATCCAGAAGGGTTCTTTCAGATGTACGGAAACGCCCTGAAGTTCAAATGAGGTATATCGCCGCCCTGCTTTTTTGGAATCTTTGTCAGTTCCCATGCTTGTCCTCTCCTGTCGGGCATTGAACAAGATAAGTGCCACTTAGATGAGATACAAGCCCATGTATCCTGACTCCGGTTAGCTCGATAAAACCGCCTATGCCGTAGTTATCTGGCACCCGACCAAAAACGCGATCGCAATAACTTCTGGTTGATGAAGATAGTTGACCCAACGGAGCGAGTAACCTCAAGAGGGAGTTAAGGTTAAGCGCATACAGTTACAGACTGTTCGCGCATTTGCTTTATTGGATGTCATCACCGAAGGAGACTACGATGACTTCGACCACCCTAAAGCCTAATTTGACCGTTCCCGGCCCCCGTCCCGTCCCCATTCTCGGACGTGCTACCCATATTTATCGCTTCGCGTCCGACTCAATCGGCTATACCCGCGACCTCTTCCAAACCTATGGCTCAGTGGTCTCCCTGACTTATGGTGGGGGCACAAATCTTTATTCACCGCTCCCCAATTGCCCCGGTACTGTATTTGTCTATGGCCCGGAACTCGTGCGCCAAGTGACCACCCAGCACGAGATTTATTATAAGCATCCCTTATCCGGAAAATTGTACCGCAGGCGGGAAGCCTCGGCGCGGACAGAACCCCTAAAGCACTTTGCCGTGGGACTCTTTGGCATCAATAGCGATCGCCATCGGCAAGCTCGTCAACTCCTCATGCCCGCCTTTCACAAACAGCGCATCGAGTCCTACCGCAACGATATCGTTACCATCACCCAATCGGTACTCGATCAAATCCGGGTTGGGGAGCAAAGTGACATTGACCAGATTATGCGGCGGCTGACAATGCGAGTGGCGACCAAAACGCTGTTTGGCGCTGATGTTGGCGAGATGGGTGGCATTACCGGGAAACTTTTTCAGGATGCTCTCGGTTTGCTGGGAACGCCAATGATGCAACTATTCCCCGTGGACTTACCAGGATTGCCCTACCATCGCTTTCTGAGTCTAATCGCCCAACTTGACGACGAGATGCGATCGCTGATTGCAACTAAAAGGGCAAAGGGCACTGATGATGGGGATGTGCTGTCGATGCTGATCCAAGCTCGTGACGCCGAAACTGGCCTCTCCCTGAGCGATGATGAATTGCTGGGACATACTGGGGTCTTCTTTTTAGCCGGACACGAAACCAGTTCCAATGCACTTACCTGGACGCTGTTCCTCCTCTCGCAGCATCCGCAAATTTTTGCCGATCTCCTCGACGAACTCGAAAGCGTGCTGCATGGTGAAGCGCCGACAGTCGAGCAATTGCAACAGTTGCCGTTATTAGAGCGAGTTATCAAAGAGAGTATGCGTGTATTGCCGCCAGTCCCCTGGAATGGGCGCGTCACCGCGCAACCGACTGAACTCGGTGGTTATGCCTTGCCTTCGGGAACGGAGGTATTTGTCAGTATTTACCAGACCCACCAGATGCCCGAACTCTATCCAGAACCGGCGGTTTTTAATCCGCACCGTTGGGAAGGATTTGAACCCACTATTTTTGAATACAATCCCTTCAGCGCTGGCCCCCGGATGTGCATCGGTGCAGCCTTTGCCATGATGGAAATCAAAATCGTGCTGGCAATGCTTTTACAACGCTACCGCCTGCAATGCATTCCCCATCTGAAGGTAGACCGTTTTGGGGTGATTGTCATGGCACCGAAATATGGGATGCCAACGATCGTCCATCAGCAAGATCGTCAGTTTAGCCAGGGAGTGGGTGGCGTGCGCGGTAACGTGCGAGAGATGGTGAAATTGCCTGAATAATCCGGTACGAGTAGGGGCGACGCATTCGGACAAAAAATCTTGGGCGATAGACACTCGGAACCCCACCCCTGCCCCTCCCCGTTCACGGGGAGGGGTTCAATATTTCCCCTCTCCGTGAACGGAGAGGGGTTAGGGGTGAGGTTCCGGACTGCATCCAATAAAGAATTGCGGCTATTTGAGATGGCACGGGTCATTTGCTCTCTCGGTGCTGTTTCCTCTGAAGTTCCCCGGAAGTGGGAAAATGAGACAAATGGCGCTTAGTGACAAAATTGCAAGGAAAGAGGTAAATGCTAAAACGGATTGCCGCACTACTACTGGTGGTATTAAGCGTAAGCTTGCAAAGTTGCACTGTCGCCAGTGCTACCAGTGGCTTAAAAAGCTATGTAGATAGCACCGACGGTTATCAGTTCCTATATCCCAACGGCTGGCTTCCAGTCGAGGTGAAAGGTGGAGCCGATGTAGTGTTCCACGATATCATTGAGCCTTCTGAAAATGTGTCAGTCGTCATTAACCCGGTTGGGGCAGAGAAAAGCCTCGCTGAGTTGGGGACACCAACAGAAGTGGGATACAAATTATCAAAAAGCGCGATCGCACCCCCAGGATCGGGACGCGAGGCAGAATTAGTGAACGCTGAAAAGCTGGAATCTAACTCTAAGACTTATTACATACTGGAATACACCGTCAAACTTCCCAATCAGCACCGCCATAATCTTGCCTCTATCGCCGTCAGTCGCGGTAAACTTGTCACCTTCAACGCTTCTACCACAGAAAAACGCTGGGAAAAGTTGAAGCCATTGTTACAGCAAGTCGTTAGTTCATTTTCCGTCTATTGATAGCGATTGGCTGATGGCTAATGGCTCATAAAAGTGATGAGAGTGATAAGAGTTGAGGCAAAAAGAGAATTATTTAATTCAAAACTCAACACTTAAAACTTGTTGACAATTAGCAATTCGCCACTGACAACAGAACGATGACCCTTCCCACTTTAGTCTTAGCCTCCGCTTCTCCAGCTCGCCGTCGCCTGTTGCAAAGTGCCGGAATCGAGCCGGTGGTTTGCCCTAGTGATTTTGATGAATCCCAAGTCTCAACTAGCGTTGCATCCGAATTGGTGCAAACTCTGGCGTTGCGGAAAGCGGAAACGGTTGCGAATCAATTTCCAGATGCTTTGATATTGGGATGCGATTCGGTGTTGCTGGTTAACGGTGAGATTCATGGGAAACCAGCAGATGCAGCACAAGCGATCGCCCGTTGGCAAAAAATGCGCTCCCAAATCGGCGAACTCTATACGGGTCATGCTTTAATTGACCAGCAGCAAGACAAAACCGTAGTACGCTGCGGCATCACAAAAGTTTATTTTGCCGATGCTAGCGATCGCCAGATTGAAGCCTACGTCGCCACTGGCGAACCCCTCAAATGTGCTGGCTGCTTTGCCCTGGAAGGCAGAGGGGGACTATTTGTAGACAAACTGGAAGGTTGCCATACAAATGTCATTGGTCTGAGCTTGCCACTACTTCGCCAGATGTTCGGTGAACTGGGATACGATGTCACCGATTTTTGGCAAAGATGAAGGATGAAAGAAGTTTGTTGTCCATTGCTACTAGCAAATAACAACTGATAATTGATTTGTGCCTTTTTCTTGAATTGCTCCGGAATTTGTTAAGGTTCCTAGATTTTTGATTAAGGCAAAGGATCTGCGTGTCTAATATTGGCTAAGGCAAAGCTTTTGGAGGGCTTTTGTTCATGGGAGTAAGTAACGAGTTTAAAGCACAACTCAAGGCTGGCAAAATTTTTGAGGCGCTCACCTTGGCACTCAGCGAAGCCATCGAGTTAGAAATCACCACCTGGGTTTCATCGACTGACTCAGATGCCTCGCCTGGGGTGAGGACAGACCAACCTTTAGCCGGTCAACCTTTACCCGGTCACTGTATGCGAACCCGCATCAATATTGTGGATGGTGATATAGAAAATGAAGTCGGCAGCGAATTTCTGAATAGCGGCCCCTACAACGAACTGCGGGAATTTCACCTCCAGCAAGTTCACGAAGGTCGGGAAATTATTCAGGAAAACCTGGCAAACTTGCAACAGCTGTTTACAGTTTTAACGAACACGCTGTCTGAGATACCAGGATCGCGATCGCGTTCAAATCCACAGCAAGTTTTACCTCCTATCGATTCAGATAATCCTTAAGAGTCAGAACACTTGAGAGCCAAAATAAATGCAAGTCAAAGGTTAAGCTTCTCTTCAGGACTGAGTTTTGAGTGTTGAGTATACCCCAGACTTAAAAATAGGGGCTTGAAATCAGGACGCTTTATTCCTTGGGGCTACATCAACTTGAAACAAACTGCGCCTCTAATTTCCGTTTTGAAAAGGCTTGTACCCTAGTTACTTTAAACCTCAGTCCTCAAACCTCAGTCCTCAGTCCTCAAACCTCAGTCCTCAGTCCTCAAACCTCAGTCCTCAGTCCTCAAACCTCAGTCCTCAGTCCTCAAACCTCAGTCCTCTTTCTATTGACAACTCACAATTGGCTGGAAATTTGGTTATGGCGGCAAGCGATAAATTCAAACAACAACTCAAAGCTGGCAAAATTGTTGAGGCACTTTCTACGGCACTCAGTGAGACGATTGAGTTAGAAATCACCACATGGGTTAGCTCTACCGACATAGATGACAGGACAAGCGAAGAACAGCCTCAACCAGGTTCGCGGATGCAGACCCGGATTAATATCGTTGAGGGCGACATCACCAACGAGATTGGCGATCGCTTTCTCAACAGTGGCCCCTATAGCGAACTGCGACAATTCCATCTAGAGCAAGTTCAGCAAAGCCGCGCGATTATCAACGACAACCTCAAGAGTTTGCAAAAGTTATTTGGGATGTTGGTAAGAGTCGGGTACCAGAATCCTAAAGCTGCCCCGATTCCTCCAGACAAGTCTAGAGTTGATCCTCGCCTACCGCCAGACGAAACCGCAGCTTCTATCGTGACAATTGAGCCTGAAGTTTTGCTTGTTGAGGGGTCGCCAACAGATGCGATCGCATTTGACCCCCGCGTAGAGATTGACACCGTTCCTGCCATTGCACCCACTCCATCCGTCACACCCGATTTCCTGCCCCCAGCGACCCCAGAAACCCCTGTAGAGCCAGCCGTGAGTGCCCAGGAATGGGAAGAAGCCGTCATCCAGGAACCACCGTTTCAGCCAGGGTGGACGCCGGAATTCGGCTCGGCGCTTCCCCCGGATTTCCTGCCCCCAGCGACCCCAGAAACCTCTGTAGAGCCAGCCGTGAGTGCCCAGGGGGAAGAAACCGTCATCCAGGAACCACCGTTTCAGCCAGGGTGGACGCCGGAATTCGGCTCGGCGCTTCCCCCGGATTTCCTGCCCCCAGCAACCCCCCAAACCCCTGTAGAGCCAGCCGTGAGTGCCCAGGAATGGGAAGAAGCCGTCATCCAGGAACCACCGTTTGAGACAGGGTGGAGGCCGGAATTTGGCTCGGCGGTAAACTGGGGAACCGAGGAGGAGTGGGAAGAAGTGGAAGTCGAGGAGGAACCGACACACCCCTTCTCAGCGAGGTTTGCGCCTGTTGAAGATGAGGTCTGGAATGAGAATGACGATGGCTGGGAAGAAGATGAGGAGCCGTCAACGACGCCCGATATCAGCAATCCTAGCGGCATTTCAGATCCCATAGCGGTTTTGTTTGGAGACACTCCCGTGGAGCCTTCCCAGCCTTCTCCACCGATGTCAGATACGCGATCGCCCGTCAACATTGAAGAGGCTTTATTTTCACAAACACCGCCTTCACAAACACCGCCAAAGCCGTTTGATGAGTTTGATGAATTTGAAGAAGATGATGAATTTGACAACCCATCGCCTCCACCACCCTCCAAATAATCATTAAAACCAAACTGGATTCGTACAACGATGGTCAATACACCAGATACCAATAGCAACGAGATTAATCCCAACCTGCGGAAAAATTTTAACAACTTTTTGCAGTCTCTGACCGATGTGCTAATCGACATCACGGCTCTCGAAGTAAATACAATGGTCGTGGATCATATTAGCGGGACTAAGTTTATTCCTTGGGAAGCGTATCGAGATATTTACCCAATTTCCACAACCTATTTGGAAAGGGCAGGAATCCATCCATCTCTAAGGCCTCGGTATCTGAGTCTGCGTAAACAAATCGAGACAGAGTATTGCTTGTATTACCTTGAGGAGAAACTTTTAGAACAGGATGCTTCACAGCTCAGAGAATATGTCCGAGTTCTCAGCGATCCCACAGCAGAACTGGATATTCAAAAAACAAAACTGCCTAACCCGCTGAGTCCTTCTGCGAATCCGGCTGTTGAGATTAACAAGATTCAAAACTTACTCGATGACAGTAGATTTTTACGGAGCTTGCGGAAGGTTGATGAGCTGAAAGCAGCCCTGGATAATCGGAATAAGTCTTTGCAAAAAAGCGAAGCATCGCAAGCATTAGACCCGGTTGAAGAAGTAACAACCGATATGATTTATGCCCAATCAATCATTCAGTTAGATGGAGATATTATCAACCGCTATCACCAGAGACTTTTTGAACACGAGCATAAAGATATCATTTTAGATATCCACAGACAGGGTGTTACTGCGGGTGAAAAACAGTGGCATGGGTTATTAGAATTTATGGTGAATTTAGTGGAATCGTTGGTCAATCAAGGCAGTTCCTCAATGAAAAATTTATTCAAAAACCGCAATTAATCCTGAAAAAACCGATCCAAAAAAATAGGCCAAAAAAATAGGAAAGATGAGCTGAGAAGGAGTGGGAAATTATCTATCAGGTTCCTTTAGGCAACCTCTTAATTTAGATTCATGCATTCAAATCGAGGAAGTCAAAGACGCAAAGGGACAGTTAGTGTCTCATTTCATCAGATTCAACTTAGATGAAAACATCCTCGATCAAATTTTGCAAGCGAGAACCAATGGACAAAACTTATCCATTTCCCGGCGTTTGCTAGCAGAGTTGCGTTCTTATGCGCTAGTAGACGCGGGAAGCTGCTTACAGTCTGGGCTGATTTTTTGCACTCACTACGAGCAAGCGGAGAGTAGTGAGTCAGTAGCGGAAAACTTTGTCATGCAGAGTACGATCGCTCTCGATGGAGACATCATTCACCAAATTCGCCACGATTGTCTTAAAGATTCTATTTGGTGTTTAGCGATCGCAACTGCTCACCACTGGCTAATCGATCAACTGCTCAATCAGCTACAGCTCAAGATTGCCTTATGGTTGAATGGCCTATCTTGGATGCTCTCTTTACTAACTACGGCTGCGACAGTTATCTCTAACTTACAGCGCCTGAATTTATGGACGCTGTTAGCATCGGCGGCGATGGCGTGGTTCTTGCAAGTAGGCTTTAAGCGTCTGTCGCTGTTATTTTTGCCGTTGCTGAGGCGTTGGGTTTTTCGTCAATTGTTGTTGCGCTTGCTTTCTTCCAATCCGAGGGATAGAAAGATTGCGAAAGGCATTTTAGGGCGGTTCGTGCCCTAATCAGAGGAATTGGAGGTGATGCGATCGCTTATCGAGTTGCGTTGCATAAAGCGTAGCGATCGCTCTACTCGCATCCTTCTAACGAACTCTAATAAACTGGCTTGTATGCAGCACCGCTTCACCATGATCCGGAATCCATGCTACCCATTCGTCCTCAGACTGCTGGCAAAGTAGCAACGCTTCATCGTGGCTATAAGGGTTGGGAAGTTCTAGCAACTGTACCCAAGTCGAATCCTGATAATCCATCTGAGACTGGGTTCGATTGGTTTGAGGTGCCCAGCTTCTAGTCCGAGACAGCAAAGGAAGTACGCAATAATTCAATGTCATATCTGTTTCCCCTCCAATAGCGATAACAGCACTCAGAGTTGGCTGACTGCTCTCCATCGCAGTTAAGAGCCTCCACTGATAAGCTATTTTCAAAACATTTCTGTAACAAATGCTACGGAATTTTTGCCGATCAAATCAACTACCTGTCGTAAAACTTTATGTTTGATAAGACGAAACCTAAGAGGGATGCAAGATCCAGCGAATAGCAATTCTCTATTGGAAGCAGTAAAGTTTAACCCCACCCCCGCCCCTCGACCTTCACCCAGAGGGGTTCAATATTCTCCCCTCTCCGTTCACGGAGAGGGGTTGGGGGTGAGGTTCCGAGTTCAGCAAAGAATGCAGAGGTAAGCAAAGTTAAAAAAACGACCCAGAATTGACTACTTCATTGTTGAAGATTTGAGGGGAATAGCGGTGGAATCAGGTGAGGCTTCGACGATAACACCCGCTTTATTTTCGGCTATCAATTTAGGTTTTAAGTAAAGATTTTCCAACAGGACAGCGGCACCCGCCACCCAAGGAGGAACAATCAACGCGCCAAGAATGCCTAAAACCTGCGTTCCTCCTAGCACCCCCAGCAGTTGATACAAAGGATGGACTTTCACAGAAGAACCTACCAGTAGCGGATCGAGGACATAAGTTTCCACATTCTGGATAATCACGAACAACAGCAGCACCCACAGGAACGTCCACCCACCTTGAGAAACTGCCACGATGAGAGCGGGAATGGCTCCCAAAACTGGCCCCACAAAGGGGATCAAATTGGTGAAACCAGCGATCACGCCAAGTCCGAGTGCAAACTCTGATAGCCCTAAAAAACCTAAGCCAAGGGTAATCGCTACCCCTAAAATCCCTGAAACCGCAACTCGGCCTTGGATATAATTCCCCATCCGCTGGCTCATCGGTGCCACTTGAGCCTCCAGACGTTCATCCCAAGGCGACGGGAATAGCTGCACCAAACCTTTAACCAGGTTTTGACTACCCGCCACCATATAACCGGAAATCAATAAAGCCAAAATTAAGCTAAAAACACCGCCAATAATTCCTCTGGTGATGTCGTAAGAGCGCAGCAGGACTTGTTGACTGGAACGAAACACCCACCTAGTTAGCGCTTGGGTATCAAGGAGTTGGTTGACTAAATCGGGTCGCTCGTCGTTGTAACTGATTACAATTTTCTGAATGAGTGCCCGAAGATTTTCAATGTATATTGGCAAATTGACGGCAAGCAGTTGAATCTGCGCGGCTACGGTAGGGCCAATAATCAATCCCGCCCCAACGATGCCAGAAATTAGCGTTACATAAACAACAATGACCGCCAACCACCGGGGAAGCTGCAAGCGTTCAGCCTTGTCGATGAGGGGGGAAATCGTTGCTGCGATGACTACGGCAACCATGAGGATGACTAGGAGACTCCGCAGCTGCCATAGCAACACTCCCAACAAACTGGTGACGACAATTAGCAGGATATTCGATAGAGAAATCGCAGTGCGCCGCTCGAACATGATTTAGTAGCGATGGGCTAGGTGTAAACTACCTACACAAAGAATAGCGCTATCGTGTGGGCTTGCAGCGTCACCGAGAAATCCCTCTGTTTAGACTTGCGCCACTTTGTTGCAATACACACTCCTAACCTTACCCCCAACTCGATCTCCACAAGTGGAAAGGGGCCGGGATGGGGTTAAATTGCACTGCATCCCAACGAGAATTGCGATAAGAGGGACACAACGCGCTAGGCGACTCCATGAAATTTAGGTTGAGTCATCTTCTTTAACAAAGCTTTGGCTTGATTGAGTTCTTCGTTGCGCTGGTACAGTTCTTCACTGAGAGACTGCAACTCCTGATTCATCGTCTGTAGTTGTTCGTGGGTGGACTGGAGTTCCTCTTGAGTCCTGTTCAACTGTTTTTTGAGATCCAGACGTTCTTGCTGAACGGTTTTTAGCTCTTCTTGAAGCACCAGGAGTTGTGTCTGCTCGGTTGTTAACGCTTGATGGGTAGACGAGGGTTGCTTGGTTTTTACCTGTGGCTGAAACACTTGCTGGAACTCTGGCTGGAACACTTGCTGGAACGCTTGCTGGAACGCTTGCTGCAACTCTTGCTGGAAGTATGAGGGTTGCTTTTCTAGAGGCTTCACTGCCTTTTCAGGGCTTGTCTGGGTAAGCGATCGCAACTCCTCTCCCTTAGTCTGGACACCTTTAGTCTGGACACCTTGGCTAGTCTGGACACCTTGGCGGATGCGATCGCGTTTGGAGTCCTGCACCTCAGATGCATTCAGATGCACATTTACTTTTGGCGTCTTTGTATAAACACGTCGCTTCAAATCTGCGGTGCTGAAAGTCTGAGGGCTGTTGAGCAGTCCCTCCGCATGACCTAATACGAGAAAGCCACTATCCCGGAGCGCAAAGTGAAAGCGGGACTGGATTTTTCGTTGGGCTTCGGGATTAAAATACATCAGGGCGTTGCGGCACATCAGCAGATCGAGACGGGAGATGGGCGCATCTTCAATCAAGTTGTGGCGACTAAACAGTAGCGCAGAACGCAACTCCTTATGAACAATGTAGCTGTTAGGAGTGCTATCAAAGTATTTCTCTAACAAAGCGGGAGGAATCCCCGCAACTTCCTTAGCCGTATAAGTTCCCTGACGAGCTTGCTTAAGCGCTTCCTCATCGATATCTGTGGCGTAGATTTTGACCCGCGCCTGGAACTGTTCGATTCCCAGTATCTCCGCAAGGATGATTGCTAACGAGTAAGCTTCTTCTCCAGAAGCGCATGCAGCACTCCAAACTCGAATCGGTTCGTCTGGTTCCTTCTTCGCAACGATCTGAGGGATCAGCTCGTGAGACAAATAATCCCAAACTGAGCGATCGCGGAAGAAAGAAGTAACATTGACTAAAAGTGTGTTAAATAGGTGAGTAAATTCTTGGGGATGCGCCTTTAGGTAATCAATATACTTTGTACAGCTGTCGATCCCCACTTTCTGTATCCGGCTCATTACCAGACGCATCAAACTAGGACGCTTGTAGCTGGTGAAATCAAAACCACGACTTCGCTTTATGTAGTCCAGCAAAGCTTCTAACTCATAAGCTGCTTTAGTCCGGGGCGGAGTCGTATAGGCAGTTGATTGTGATATTGGCATCATTTATCGTTATACAAGTAAAAGTGTAGCGACCTGTCAAGTAGAGGTATATTTTTTAGCAATTGTCCTAAATCGATCCCGCCTTGCCCCGCTTGCGGGGCAAGGCGGGATTTTGATGTTTATTTTTTTGATATTTAGCATCATCTAGATAAATTGCGATCGCTGTAATTACTTTAGCGGTGAATGCTTCTAGATTCATCCTCACAAAGTAGAGCAATCAGTAACAGATATTCCAACGGATGAAGAGGTCTTTAGCCTACCTTAATATCTAAGCAACCAACCTTGAGGACAAGGCACTATGAACGATGATTATCTACCTATTTTCAACAGGGAGTCGCACTAGCAGGCTTCTAGGCTTCTTTGTTTTAAATTCCTAAGGATTTCTGAAACCAATTCTTTCTGCTTTGGAGTTAGTTTATTCCAACCATTCCCCCAAAGTTTTTCTTGGTTCGTATCATTATATGTAAAAGGCATTCTTGTTAAATTATTCATTTTACACCTCTTATTTCCTTTGACCCTGACAGATGGAAACTCCCTAATTCAGTCGTCTGTTAAAGGAGACAACAAGGGACACGAGAGGAACTTAATACTCGACTATTTCAAGCATAAACGCGAGTAACAGTAACGTCTGTCCGGTTTCGCACATATTTAGGGAAACCTACAAGATTTATCGGCATCTAGTCATGTTTTGTGGTCAAAAACCCCTTTTAGCTCAGCTTTGCTGAGACTCATCACATTTGTCAGTTGCCATCTTCGCCTTCATACTTGGCAACACGAGGGAGCTTCAAAGCTGTCTATACTAATGATGTGTAACTGTCTCTTGTGATGGTGACGGTAGCATCTCACCATGTACTAGGATTGTGCGCTTTGTGCTTGGCTCCCCTTAGTAGCGCTTAGGAAACCGCGCAGAATGACAGTTTCAGCTCAAGTTACACTTGGTACTATCTAAACAATAAACGCGATCGCAAACGCCGTCTGTCCGCTTTCGCACATACGAGAAAACAAACAATTTAAAAAGAATTTATCCGCCATTTACCCAGCATCGCCCGCTTGAAGAATGAATTTGATAGCTATTCGTGAACCCAGGGTTGAATATTCTCCCCTCTCCGTGAAGGTCGAGGGGTTGGGGGTGAGGTTCCGAATCTATTGCATCCAAAAGAGAAACCCTATATACAACGCTCGCCCAATCATTAATCCTAGCCGCAGTTGTGCAACAGCATCTAGGGCAACACCATCTAGTACAACGCCATCTAACGGTGTTCCGTGCCAAGCAACCGACCGAACTCGGCTTTGATAATTCCATAACACTCGCAGGAGATCGCTTCCAAGTCGCCTTGATTCAGAATGGTGATTTTGCCCCGGCTGTAGCGAATCGTTCCCGCTTTGCTGAGGGTGCCAGCCGCCACCGTGACGCCAGAACGGCGCGTGCCCAACATCTGGGCGATAAATTCCTGAGTGAGGGGAAACTGGTCTGATTCCACGCGATCCTGAACGGTTAGCAGCCACCGGGCAAGTCGCTCTTCTATCGTATGCAGGCGGTTGCAGGCGACTCCTTGAGAAACCTGAGTCAGCAGTGCTTGCGTATAGCGCAACAGCAGGCTTTGCAGTACCCCTCCCCGCTTAAACTCGGATCTGAGCTGCTCTGCCTTCATTCTCATGCCATTGCCTGCGACCTGCACCAACGCTCGGTTGCTCGTTTTGTTGCCTCCTAAAATTATGGGGAGACCTACCATTCCGTCATTACCCACCATTCCAGCTTCCACAGTCGAGCCATCTTCCAGCACGCTGAGTAAAGAAACAATTCCCTGTTGGGGAAAATAAACGTATTCAATTGGTACGCCAAGTTCGTAGAGGACTTGATTGAGTGGGAGCGAGACGGGTTCTAGATGGGGAACCAGACGTTCGTACTCCTCGTCAGGCAAAGCGGCAAGAAGTCGATTTTTTATTGGCTGAAGAGGATCTTTGGGGACTGACATGAGGAGTTTCCTTAATTTAGCCGTGTTAGAAAAGGCATCTAACGGCAGAAGGAGAAGAACTCAGTAAACCAATCCTAATACCAAAAGGTGTATTTTCTGAATAGAAAGCCGCACGCTTAGCAGGTTAAAGTCTTACAGCCGCTTACTGATGCTGTATTCATTCTAATGGGGTGTGAAATTTTCTCACATTAATAATATTCCCTAGATTCCTAGAGCAACTTTCTAGGTTATGTTGCAAAAACTTGCTGAAAAAAGTTTGGGTACGGAAATCGGGATGTAAGCGCTGATTCTATATAAACTCTCAGCACTTTACTCCTAGATACATCGCAACACTCCCGACCCAGAGGCATAGGATGTCGAATTTTGATCTCGTTTTAAAGTTATTGCTGCAACTAACCGTTATTCTCGCTACTTGTCGCATTGTGTCGATGATTGGGCGGCGCTATTTTGGTCAAACCGATGTTGTCTGCGAGATGATCGCGGGGGTGATGTTAGGGCCATCTCTATTTGGTCTGCTGCTTCCTGATGTGCAGCAATGGCTGTTCCCCAAAGCCCCGATTGTGATTGATGCGGCGACGAAAATTCCCAACCCATCGATGTCGATTCTCTTTGCCATCAGCCAGATTGGGTTGGTCATTTATATGTTCTTGATCGGCTTAGAGTTTAATACCGATTTGATCAAGCGCCGAGTCAAGAGTGCCGGTTTGGTATCTGGGGCAGGAATTTTGGCTCCTTTTATCTTAGGCGCGATCGCAGCTTTGTTGTTGTACGGCAATGGCGAACTCTTCAAACCTGGAATTACTCGTCCGGCAGCAGCCTTATATCTGGGCGCATCCATGTCGATTACAGCATTTCCGATGCTCGCCCGGATGCTATACGAACGCGGCATCGCCAAAACCCGCTTCGGGACGCTGGCACTGGCAGCTGGTTCGATCGATGATGCGACGGCATGGTGTTTGCTAGCGATTGTACTTGCCAGCATTAAAGGCAGCGCCAGTATTGCCGCCTTTGCGATTGGCGGGGGTTTTGGCTACGTGTTGTTGATGATTTTCGTCGGACGACCGGCATTTACCTTCTTCGCACGTCGGACGAAGCAAGAGAAGGGCGTGACGATGCAAACCCTGACATTAGTTTTAGTCGTTTTGATGGTATGCGCGTGGTTTACCGATTTGGTAGGCATCTATGCGGTGTTTGGGGCGTTTATTCTGGGTACGGTGATGCCACGGGGCGAATTTGCCGATCAAGTGCGCCACCACACGGAGTTTTTGACTACTTCGTTTTTGCTCCCGATTTTCTTCGTTTTCTCCGGACTGAACACGCAAATCGGGTTAGTCAACACGCCGCAACTCTGGGCGATCGCATTACTGATTATCCTGATAGCGATCGCGGGGAAAGGGCTAGCTTGTATGTTGGCAGCAAAACTCGCCGGTGAAAGTTGGCGCGAGTCCGCAACCATTGGGGCGTTAATGAACGCACGAGGATTGATGGAGTTAATTATCCTCAACATTGGTTTAGAGGAAGGTGTAATTACTCCAACCTTATTTACCATCATGGTCGTTATGGCAATTATCACTACCCTCATGGCATCCCCGCTGGTTTCATTATTGTTGCAAGGAACAAACTATGAACCTGTTCCCAGATAAGCCACGCCAGGTGCAAGTTTTTCTAATTCGCTCAAAGGCCTCGCAAATCTAACCTAGTGCATTCCTCTTCAAAACCCCTCTATCGAGGTCGGAGAGGGGTTTGGGGAGCCTGCTATGCCTACAGGTTTTAAAAAGGGGCTGAGGGTAGCGAAAATAAATTGCTGAAGAAATACAGAAAATTGCCAATAGCGATCGCATATATAGCAATTCTATTTGAGTAATGAGCCAGCCCTTGAGATCCCCAACTTCTGTCTGGAAATCGCGGATCTCGCCTTCACAAATCATTTAGGATGGAGATAAGATAATCAGACAGAAAAGCCTTGACTCCTAAAGGAGTCAAGGCTTTTTTGCATAGACAATGAGTTGTTACAGCACAAGCGTTTACTACCTAAGACCGCTCTGATGGAGGGTTGCGCCTCCCCTCGGTAGTAACAAAGTGGAGGAAGCGACAAAAACTCCACACCTTCTAGGCCTTTTGTTATTTAAACCGTTCGGACATCTGACGTCGCTCTTCTTTGATGTCCGATTCTGGGCCACTGCGGCATAACGCCCATCCGGTGTTTTTTTCCTTAATCAGAATAACAATCGCCAATTTAAATGTTGTCGTGCTAGCGGTAGAACCGTTGTCAGTCTGTAGGTGCAACTACTAGCATGCCTAACATCTATCTCTGGTGGGAAAGTTCCGGGCTGTAACTGTGTATACAGCAACCACGACGGCTATCTGTACAAGCCTATTCACAAGAGGGTGAATCCCTCCAAAAGTCTCAGCCACAACTGAAATTAACCGTTTAGCATATTGGCTGCCTTTCTAAGACCAATCTTTGTTTTTTGCAGAAAGCTCTCTTTTACTCGGATTTTAACTTTTACCGTTACATTTTTTAATCCATAAGCCAGTTAGAAAACTTGACACTAGGAACGCAAACAGCTAAATAATTGCAACAGATAAGAAGCAATGTCCCCAAGGGACGACTTCTGCGAAAGGTTCGCATCCTTAACCCGCTACAATTTGAGAAAACTCTCCTTGAGGCATCTACCTATGAAAATCCTCCACGGTACTTGGATTCCTAAGGCAGAAGCTAATTTCCTACAAACAGGTGCATTTTACCTGTGGGTAGAAACCCCAATTTTCAAAAAACGCCGCAACTCGCCAAAAAACATCCATCCCAGCCATCTTGCCAAAGACGACTTGGAAGCTTTTCTAACCAATGAACTGGGAATCGCCACAGCACCCTATCATAAGATTAGCGAGAATATTTCTACTCAATACATTGCTCTTCCCACCGCGAACAACCAGCCTCTTCCTTCTCCTGAATTAATTAAATATTTGGAAGAAGAAGTTAACGAAGACTATGAAGAATTTACGGACTGGGAAATTGATACCTATGAAGTGAACGCTAGGGTGAAAACCGGCAGTTATAGCTATGCCAAGGTCAATAATGTTATTAAACTGCTTAACGATATTCACTTCTTGGCTTTACATAACTTTGGTGAAATTATTATCGGTTCAGACCTCCTATTTTGGTATCACTATACCCAAGCATTTAAACAAATTATATTCAAAGACCAATATATTCCCAGCCTCAAATATCGAGAACTTCCTGCTGTAACCAAAGGAAAACGCAAGCAAACCGCTAATTCCTTTGAAATTTATTCAGGATGGGAGATTGTTTCTGAAAAATACGAAACCTTAATTCAAAGATATGCAGACTATATGCCTCTAGTCTGCGTTGCCGGTTCTTCCGTACCCAGGACAACAGTAGAATTTTTTTCTAAAGAAAGCTTACTCCGTCACTTTTCTGAATGTCTGTTGCATGAAATTGTCACCCATACTCCCTCGACTGCTAAATTCGATCAGCAGATTACAGATACCATCCTTTATGATTGTTTCTATCCGGACAGCAAAAACCCGCAAACTACCGAAAAAGCTTTAGAAGAATACAAGCAGTGGTATGCCTGGAAAGCTAAACTAACCCGCAGCCAAAATACAGGGAATTTTGACCTTTGCTTTCAGTTAAAAGAAGCTAACTCTGAAACAGATAACTGGCAAATTACTTTTTTGGCTAATTCCAAACAAGATCCATCCTTAAAACTTTCTTTAGGGGATTATTGGCGGCTAAATCAGAAAAGTAAAAAAGATATTCAAAAATACTTTGGCAAAGATTTTGAAAATAATCTGCTTTTGAATTTGGGATATGCAGCGCGGATGTATCCTAAACTGTGGCAGGGATTGGAAACTGACCAGCCAATCGGGTTGCAACTTAATCTGCAAGAAGCCTTTGAATTTCTCAAAGAAAGCGCCTGGGTATTAGAAGATTCCGGTTACAAAGTCATCGTTCCCGCCTGGTGGACGCCGGATGGTCGTCGGAAAGCTAGAGTTCGGCTGAAAACGTCTTCTCGAAGCGTTGGTAAATCCAAAGCTGCTAACAAAGGATACTTTAATTTAGACGCGATTGTTGAGTATCAATACGAGCTATCAATTGGCGGTCAGCCGGTTACTCAAAAAGAATGGCAGCAACTCGTCCAAGCTAAAACGCCGCTGGTGCAATTTCGCGGTCAGTGGATAGAACTAGACCAAGAAAAGATGCAGCAGATGTTGGAATTCTGGCAATCTCAGGCTAAAGAACAGCCAGAAATGACTTTGTTAGATTTCATGAAATTAGCCGCAGCAGCGGAGGATGATATTGAAGTCGAGCATGACCAGACATTGTCAGAAATGATGGCGAAATTGGAGGATAAAAGTAGACTAGAGCCGGTTCAAAATCCGCCGAAGTTGCAGGGAAATTTACGCGAATACCAAAAACGCGGCGTGTCCTGGTTGCAATATTTAGAAACGCTCGGTCTAAATGGTTGTCTTGCTGATGATATGGGATTAGGTAAGTCGGTTCAAGTAATTGCTCGGCTGGTGAATGAAAAAGAATCGACAAATTCAGTTTTACCAACTTTATTAATTGCACCGACATCAGTTGTCGGAAATTGGCAAAAAGAAATCGAAAAATTTGCGCCTCATCTACAAGCAATGGTGCATCATGGCACTAGCCGCATTCAACAAGTCGCTGATTTTAAAGAAGCTTGCCTTAAGCATGATGTCGTGATTACATCGTTTGCTTTGGCTCGAAAAGATGAAAAACTTTTGCACAGCCTAAAATGGCATCGAGTGGTAGTGGATGAAGCGCAAAATATCAAAAATCCTAAAGCTGCTCAAACCAAGGCAATTTTAAAGTTGACTGCTAACCATCGGCTAGCATTAACCGGAACACCCGTAGAAAATAGATTACTGGATTTATGGTCGATTTTTAACTTTCTAAATCCTGGCTATTTGGGTAAAGAAGCACAATTTCGCAAGGGTTTTGAAATCCCAATTCAGAAAGATAATAATCGGGTAAAATCTACGACGTTGAAGAAATTGGTAGAGCCTTTTATTTTACGTCGAGTCAAGACTGACCAATCAATTATTAACGATCTGCCAGATAAAGTTGAACAAAAATTATATTGCAATTTGACAAAAGAACAAGCTTCTCTTTATGAGGCTGTCGTCAAAGATGTGAGCGAAAAAATCAATGATTCCGAAGGCATTCAGCGCAAAGGGTTAATTTTGTCAACCTTGCTGAGGCTGAAACAAATCTGCAATCATCCAGCGCAATTTTTACAAGATGGGAGCGAATTTTCAACCGCGCGATCGCATAAACTTAGCCGTCTTGCAGAAATGGTTGAGGAAGCCATTTCTGAAGGCGAAAGTTTGTTAATTTTTAGCCAATTCAAGGAAATCTGCGACTCCCTAGAAAAATACCTCAAGCATACTTGTCACTACAACACTTATTACATTCATGGAGGCACCAACCGCAACAAGCGAGAACAAATGATTACCGAATTTCAAAATCCCGAAACTGAACCATCGGTGTTTATTCTCTCTCTTAAAGCTGGCGGTGTTGGCATTACGCTAACGAAAGCAAATCACGTCTTTCACTTTGACCGCTGGTGGAACCCCGCCGTTGAAGATCAGGCGACAGATAGAGCTTTTCGGATTGGTCAGAATAAAAATGTATTTGTTCACAAATTTATTGCAATTGGGACTTTGGAAGAACGCATCGATAAAATGATTGAAGATAAGAAAAAGCTGTCTTCTGCTGTTGTCGGTACCGATGAAGCTTGGCTGACAGAACTTGATAACGAAGCCTTTAAACAACTGATTTCACTGAACAAAGCTGCAATTTTGGAGTAATCATGGCTCAATTTAGCCGTACATGGTGGGGAAAACGCTTCATTCAAGCCTTAGAAGCTTTTACCGATCCTGCGAGATTAGGACGAGGACGTTCCTATGCGAATGGGGGGAAAGTCCTCCACTACAAAATTGACCAGAATGAAATTAATGCTGTTGTCAAAGGTTCAGTGAATCCCTATTTTGGAGTTTATAAAGAGCCAACCTATATTATCAATATTGAAATTACACCGATTGATAAATCCAGTTGGTCGAAGGCGATTAAATACCTTTCATCAAAAGCTAGCTTTGTCTCCAAGCTATTGATGAATGAAGTTCCCGATAATATTGAAGATGCTTTTTCTGAGCTAGGATTGCATCTTCTCCCCCACAATCGCAAAGATTTTAAAACCAATTGTTCTTGTCCAGATTACGCCAATCCCTGCAAACACATCGCGGGTGTCTACTACTTGGTAGCGTCCCAACTAGACCACAATCCGTTTCTCTTGTTTGAACTCAGAGGTTTATCTAAAGAGGCACTGCAAGCGGAACTGGCAAAATCTCCTTTAGGAGAGGTTTTATCCACTGAACTTACGGCAAAAGAAATCCCTTTAGAATCCTCCGCGTCTTACTACACCCCACTGGAAAAAGTCCCCGTTACTGAGAAGATAAATCCCAGAGAATTTTGGCTGGGGACGAAGCGACTGCCTCAAACTGTTGAAATGGCATCGCTGGCAAGTTTGCCAGCAATTTTGATTAAAAAGCAGGGAGACTTTCCGCCTTTTTGGAAGAAAGATAGTTCTTTTATTGAAGTGATGGAGGAGTTGTATGAGCGAGTGAAAACAAAAAATAAAGAAGTCATGTAAGACGGCTTATCTCTCGCGTGCATTGTAGAGACGCGATTAATCGCGTCTCTACGCCAATTAAAATAGGCTCATACAAATTACCTTTAATAGCGATACACTTGGAATTTGCTCTTTGCCCCTTTTGTAAGGGGATCTGTATCAGTCTTTTTGTGAAGTGGAGTGAAATCCTTTACCAATAATTTTTAGAGAATTTTGCCAATCTCTATGCAGAATTGCCCATAACGCCACATCCTCAAATACTCCCGACTTTCGCACTCGCTGGCGTAGCAACCCTTCTTGTACAAACCCGTTTTTCTGAAATACTTTTCCCGAAGCTGGATTTCTGACCATCTGATAGCCATAGAGCCTATTGAGAGATAAATCTTCAAAACCGGAATGAAGCACTGGTTTCAATGCTTCACTCATGTAACCTTGTCCCCATGCTTCAAGTGCTAACCAAAAACTCAGTTCAGCCTGAGAATGCTCCCGTTCAATATCTCGAACCTCAATGATTCCGCTAAACACCCTCTCAGATTTGCTCTCAATCACAAATGTGACAGAATGACCCGCTTCAAACTCTGCAAGTTGCTTAGAGATGTATCGCTCAGCTTCACCATTAGGGTAGGGATGAGGAATGGAAATCATGGCATCAGCGAGTTCACGAACGCTAGCAAATGTCTGGATGGATAGAGCATCCTCAAAAGTGAGCGGACGCAACACTAACCTACTTGTATTTAACGTAGCTTGAGCAGTCATGAAACGTATCTTATCGCAACCTAGTTTTTAGATGTAACTTGAGTGTTGATTTTCTGGTTTTTGGCTTAACCTGAGATCGAGAGATATCTTTGTAAGGTGGCATCAACTGTCAGCTGAATTTCTGGAGAATTGCTCTTTTTTACATTTTCTAAAGCCAACTTCACCGCTTGGTCAGGATAGATAATTTGTCCCAACCGTTTCACAGCATACAACTGGCGAAACTCCTCTGGATGCTGCAACTCGGCAAGCAAAAACGCTTTGTAGCGCCAAAGAAAATAGTTCTCGAAAGCCAAAGCGCTTTTACAAAATTCCCTCAGTTGCTTTCGATCTGCTTCTGCTTCCGGCACCCGATAATTCCAATGATTGCGGCATTGCTCGTAAATGTCTTCTACAAGCGCCGTCCACTCGTCATTAATCCATTTGCGGTACTGGATAACACATTCGCGCTTCGTTACGACATATTGTCCGGCATCTAGGGCGATGAGTGCAGTCGCCGGACAAAGAACATTTAACACTAAATCTTTAGTTCCGTAGTGAATCGTTCCATCCGACGCACGCATCTGACGGCGATCGCAACCATAAAACTCACCGTCCGGATCGGGATAGTCGAGAGGAAACGTTAACACCTCCGGATTGCCACGCGATCGCGTCAACAACCGATATGGAAAGTGCATACTGTCCAGGGTATAGCTATCTATTGGCTTTATTGGAACTAGAGGGCGAATGTCTTCCCCATATATCAGAAGCGTGCCTTTCTGGAACCTAACGGCACCAATCCGAAACAGTGCTTCTTCACTGTCTGCGGTCATACCCAGTTCTATAGAGGTAATTTTCTGGCACTCGTCGCTTATCTGTGCGAATTCCTGTCGTTCGTCAGAAGTCAGGCTACCGTTAAAAACGACGCGCAGATCGATATCACTGGTAGCTACCGCAGTGCCATCAGCATAACTGCCTTCCAAATAATAGCCGCGAATGCGACCTGGAAAACTTTCCCCGATTTTGCCGATAATTTCGCAGGCGATCGCGTCAACTTTCTCGACACCTGTTGAGGCAATGAGACTAATATTTGTCATCTTCGGTTAAAGTCTGCTTGTAGACTTCCCGTTGCGATTGTGAAGGAATTGAATTATACCAACTCTTTATAACAATGCATTCGATTGTTGTGTAAGGACATGGCATTGCTATGTCCCTACAGAAAATAAATAATGCTCATAAAGAATTGGTATTAGCAGAAATTAGCGATCGCACCTCTTCTAAAATTCCTTGAGAAATCTAACACATGGCAGCAGATCCCCCCAACCTCATGAATTGGGGGCTAAGAAGGAACGCAAATAGCGACAGAATTAATCAATGGGATTAAGCCGTAAGTCCACATGGTTTTTTGGCAGAGAAATGAATAGGGGCAGGTTTTAAACTGAAACCCACCCCTACTTCCGATATATTTCGCCCAACAGCTGCTGCTACAGGTCTTAAGCTATGAACGAGATCCACCATATCTTCTAAGGAAAGCGCCTGACGAGCATCGGAAACAGATTTTTCGGGTTCTGGATGACACTCAATAATTAAGCCATCTGCACCACAGGCGATCGCAGCCTTTGCCAAAGGTGCTACTAATTCCCGCTTACCGACGGCATGAGACGGATCGACAATGACTGGTAAGTGGGTTATCTGCTTCAAAGCCGCTACCGCGCCTAAATCCAGCACATTGCGCGTATAGTTATCGAAGCTGCGAATACCCCGTTCGCACAGCACCACATCGGGATTGCCGTGGCTTAAAATATATTCCGCCGCCATGACAAATTCTTCAATCGTAGAAGCTAGACCGCGTTTGAGCAATATTGGCTTGCCAGCTTGACCCAAAGCTTTCAGCAAATCGAAGTTTTGCATATTACGGCTCCCAATTTGCAGCATATCCGCGTGAGTCACAACAGCTTCTATTTGCCCAATTGACATCACTTCTGTGACGACGGGTATGCCATAACGCGATCGCACATCTGCCAAAATCTGGAGTCCTTCCACTCCCATTCCCTGGAACGCATAAGGAGAGGTACGGGGTTTGTAGACACCGCCACGCAGCGCCTGAACGGGCGCTGCGGCGAGTTGGCTAGCGACAGTTTCCATCTGTTCCAAGCTTTCCACTGTACAAGGCCCCCCGATGATCGCAAGTTCCGTCCCACCGATGGAAACTTGTTCGGAAAGTTTGACAGTAGTTTGGTGATTGGCGTGGGATTGCGAGGCGAGTTTGGCGTTAATCATGGTTTGAGTCTCCTTGAAGCTAAAAGATTTTTCTGACCCTTCCTTGCAGGAGGGAGTAGGGCGAGGGAGTTGACAAAAAAGCCCGGAACCTTTTCTAGTTCCGGGCTATAGACGATTCATTGGCATGACGCTATTTACCCGGAACTTGTGGGCCAAAAATAAAAGCCATAAAACCAGCTACTGAAATAGGTCATCACCATGAAAAGTTGCTCCTTAAAACAAAAAAACCGCAGATTTTACTCTGCGGTTCACCGGGCGGTTCCAATGCGGGCACTGGATTCACTGCCGGTGAACCGTCCTAAACCAATAAAAGTAAAAACTGCTGCTGAGCATAGGGGGAAGCGTCTAATTTGGTTTAATTTTGAGAATTTACTGCGTACCTGAGAATTTTGGCAAAAGCCAGTTTTTTCTAGGTCGCTATGGAACTTATCACTCTTTTATTTAAGTTTTATGCAATAAGTCCATTCATCCATGAACTTAGCAAAGGGATCAAATTGCGTCAAGACCCCTGCGAGGGTAAATCAAGCGACTAATCTTGAGGAAACGCCTGAATTAACACCACCGAACTGACTACCAGTAACCCTCCCAATATTTGTCTGCCTACGAGTTGCTCTCCTAGGAAAATGATTCCCAGCAGCACCGTCACCACGGGTTCGATGGTGGAGAGAATGGCAGCTCTGGAGGTTCCCAACCGCTGAATACCCGCGAACAGGGTAATGATGGGCAGCACCGTGGCGATCGCTGCCAACCCGGCGATTGTCCCTAGGGCGATGCTCGTTTGGGGAACAATCAGCCCCTGCCCCAAGCAAGCGGCTCCCATAAAAGAGAGGGCGGCTCCCAGAGACAGATAGGCGCTGGTTGTCACCGGAGAGAGCGATCGCACTAATCTCGCCCCAAAAGTCAAGTAAAGTGCGTACCAAGCTCCCGATGCGATCCCCAGCCCTAACCCTAAAGGCTGCACGGTAGTTCCACCCAAATCGGCAGTCAGCAAACAGCCGGTGAGGGCTAAACCGAGAGCAATCTTCCGGTAGAAGCCAGGGCGATCGCCTTCGATTAACCACGTCAAGACAGTGACAAAGGCAGGATAGGTGTAAAGCAACAAAGCCGCAACGCCAGCGCTGGTATAAGCGAGAGCGCCAAAGAACAGAGTTGCTTGAATCGCATACCCCACGCCTCCCAAAAGGGTGGAAGCGATCGCGTCTTGCGGTTTTAAGCGCCACTCATCTCGCCACACTAGCCACGCCCAGAGTACCACTGCCGCGCCTGTAAATCGCCAAGCCAGGGTGCTGGACAAATCTAACCCTTCCGCATAGGCAAGCTTGGCGAAGATCGCCAGCGTCGCAAAACCCGTTGCGGAGACGGCTATCAGAGCAACTCCCACTCGATTGGGGCGAGGCGCGGTTCTTCCTTCCTCTCGTTTGTCGTCTGGCATCGAGTCCTCCTGCTTCTACATCAGCATACGAGAAACGACAGGGTGCAATTGACAAGTTTCCAGATATTCTTACAGAGGTGAGAGGTGCCCAATTTTCGATGACATCAAGCAGTGAAAGTATGACTCGTCTCAACCATCCAGGGGAGAACTCGTTGCTACTTTCCTACGTCTCATCGGGTGGGAAAATTCATCATGCTCTGCAATTTCAGCCACAATTCGCTATGTCAATCAAGAAAATTATTTCTTACGTCCTGCTAATTTTTGTACCCATTTCAATTGCTGCTGAATATTTAGGGTGGGGTTCGCTTGCCATTTTTATTACATCAGGGATCGCTATCGTCCCCCTAGCAATTTGGTTAAGCACTGCGACTGAAGAAGTTGCCGTCGTTACGGGGCCTTCGATTGGTGCATTGTTAAATGCAGTCTTTGGAAATGCGACCGAGCTAATTATTGCTTTAGCAGCTCTAAATGCTGGTTTAGTTGACATTGTTAAAGCAAGTATTACTGGAACAATTATCAGTAATTTACTCCTAGTCATGGGCCTTTCCATGCTTTTAGGAGGACTGCGCTATAAAGAACAGGAATTCAAGCCGATTGTGGCGCGAGTGAATGGTTCCTCGATGACGCTGGCAGCGATCGCTCTTATTTTGCCCACGACGGTCATCAATACCTCAAATGGTGTTCCACTCGATGCAATTCGCAATCTCTCCCTCACAGTTGCCACTGTGTTAATCGTAGTTTATGCTCTGACGTTACTGTTTTCTTTAAAAACTCATAGCTATCTTTACGAGGTGGGATTAGTCGATTTAGACTCACCAAATTCAATCGGTTCTGAAGCTGAATCAACTGCCCACAAACCGAATCTTTGGCTCTGGATTGGTGTGTTAGTAGCCTCTACGGTTGCAGTTGCCTTTGAGTCAGAGATTTTTGTGGGAGTCGTAGAGGAAGCAACAAAGGGTCTGGGATTAACTCCCTTATTTACAGGTGTTGTTCTGTTACCTCTCGTTGGCGGTGCAGCCGAATATGTAACTGCGGTCAACGTCGCTCTCAAGAACAATATGGATTTATCCGTCTCTGTGGCGATGGGGTCTAGTTTATTAGTTGCCCTGCTCGTGGCTCCAATTTTAGTTTTGGTAGGAGTTGTCATTGGTCAACCAATGGATCTCAACTTCAATCCTTTTGAAGTGATTGCGGTAGCGATCGCTGTCACTGTTGCCAATCTTATCAGTCTAGACGGACGCTCTAACTGGTTAGAAGGCGTACTGCTCTTAGCAACCTACATCGTCTTGGGAGCAGCTTTTTACTTTCATCCCGCCTAAGGGTTGTTTTTTGATAATTGGGAAAAAGTTTTGAGTTAAAGGACTTTCTGCTCGCCTCAAAACTCAAAATTCAAAACTCTCATTACCAAATCCTTACGCCGAACGTCCGCTTTCTCCCTTCACCACCGCTGCTCCAATTAAATGCGCCAGACGTAATGCCTCTGGAACGTTGCCGCAGTCAGTCAGACGTTGCAGCACCGCAGCGGTTACGTCTGGCTCAGCACCGCACACTTGGAAAAAGAATGGCGGGAAGGTATAAATTCCACCAGCACGCTGCAAAAGCTTGAGCCGTCGCTCTGGCTGTGGCAAGTGGTGAATGGCTTGTTTGACGGCGGCTAAATCAGGCTGACGCCGCATTACGGCAACGCAGGGGAGTTCCAATCGCTCGGCAAGCTTAGGAAGGTCAATCACATTAAAACCGCCAAAAGCGATGCCGTCGAGCAGCACTAAGTGTAATTGCGGCAAGAACTTTTTACCGAGCAGTAGCTTACAAACGGTATCAGTTGCATTCCAGCCATCTTGCCGCACCTTTCCCCACACCATGCCCTCAAAGCGGGTGCCTGCACAAACGATCCCAGCGATGGAGGCACTACCACCCCTACGGCGTGCGAACGGTGCATCATCGAAGCCGATGACGCGAATTAGGCGATTGAGTCGGAGTAAAGATTCAAGATTCATCTCACACCAAAAAAGCGATCGCATCCGTGATTTTAAGCTAATTTTCCCTTTTAGAAGCGCTTAAAGTAGCATTTTTGAGCTTAAGAAACTAAACCATACTAATCGTCCTAAAAAAGCTTATTTCTGCCAATTTTTAGGGAAATATGCTTAATTCTAACTTGATCGCTCGTCTAACTCAGGCCTCTTGGTGGCATCCGAGGTACTAAAGTGCCCAAAAGCACCCGTGAAAGCTGAACCAGTCCGCTCTAAATAATGAGAAAATGTTAAGTTATCTATCATAAAAACTTGGTGGCAGAATTATGGCTCAAATTCAATTTTCCAGAGGGATCAACGAAGAAGTCATACCGGATGTAAAGCTAACCCGCTCTAAGAGTGGCGCTCATGGCACCGCTACGTTTTATTTTGAAAGTCCCAACGCCTTTAACACCGAAACCTCAGGGGAAATCACTGGGATGTACATGGTTGACGAGGAAGGAGAACTGTTGACGAGAGAAGTCAAGGGCGTATTTGTCAACGGTCAAGCAAAAGACCTCCAAGCAACTTACCTGATGAAGTCTCCTGAAGAATGGGATCGCTTCATGCGCTTCATGCAACGGTATGCAAAAGATCATGGTTTGGAACTTAGCCAGTCCTAAATAAAGAGCTAAGTGCTTGGGGCACAGGCAATACCCATGCAATCCGGTTCGGATAAGCTCATTTGCCTACCAGTAACCTCCGGTAGAGACGCGAAATGGTGCGGCACTGCACTGCGTTAACGTGTCGCAGCACGAATGCACCATTTCGCTAATGCGTCTCTACACCCCTCCACTGAGCGGTTGAAACCGCACAGCGACAGCAAGCACACATGAAAACCTGCCGGGAGCAGGTTACAGAACCCTAGATTTTCGGTTGGTTCGCGCTTTTAGGACTTGGAATGCAATCGCCGCAAAATTCCATTCTGAGGGCTTGATGCAAAATTTGAGTTAACCGAACAGTATTTGAATGCGCGTGCCCTTACCGAGAGCTAGCGAAATCAGGAGTCAAGATTCGTAGGAACAGTTAATCGGACAGCCGTGTGGCAGTAAGATATCCCAGAAAAGCCCGTTTTTAAAAACTCAAAACTCTTGAGGGAATAGCTTACCCATGACCAATCTGCCTCACCCAGACCCGGAGAGGATGACAGTGACTTGCGCTGTTATCACTGTTAGCGATACGCGATCGCCCGAAACCGACAAAAGCGGTCAATTGATTAAACAGTTACTCCGAGATGCCGGTCATGCGGTCTCAGAGTACGCCATTCTCAAAGATGAACCGAAGCAGATTCGGGCGCACCTGCAAGCACTCGCTCAACGCCCGGATCTGGATGCTTTGATCTTCAATGGAGGCACTGGCATCGCGCCGAGAGATACCACCTACGACGCTCTAGAAAGCTTGCTCTCAAAAATCTTGCCTGGATTTGGCGAATTGTTCCGGTTTCTCAGTTATCAAGAAATTGGCTCGCGGGCGATCGCATCTCGCGCCGTTGCCGGTGTCTATCAAACCAAATTGGTATTTTCCATCCCCGGTTCTACCAATGCCGTTAAACTTGCCATCCAACAGCTAATTTTGCCAGAACTTGTTCACTTAGTTAGCCAGCTACAGAAAAGTGAGGAGTGAAGAGTTAGGACTGAGGACTGAGGGCTGAGGACTGAGAAGTGAAGAGTTAGGAGTCAGGAATCAGGAGTCAAGAGCCAGGAATCAGGAGTCAAGAGTCAGGAGTGAAGGCGTCTTACAGGCGAGTCAGTGAGAAATAGAGGGGGATAGGCGAGTGAAAGATAGAGTAGAGCGATTTGAAGATTTGATTGCTTGGCAAAAAGCTAGAATCCTTACAAAATCAATTTATCAAGTCACTCAACAGGGTGATTTTGCAAAAGACTTTGGGCTTTCTAGGCAAATTCAACGAGCAGCAGTCTCCATAATGTCTAATATTGCAGAAGGCTTCGAGCGAGGTGGTCGGGCAGAGTTTCATCAGTTTCTTTCTATCGCCAAATCTTCTTGTGCCGAACTTCGTTCTCAACTCTATGTCGCCTTTGATATTGGTTATCTCAAGCAGACTGAATTCAACCAGCTTTTAACACAGGCACAAGAAGTTGCTCGAATTACAGGCGGTCTTCGCGCTGCCGTTGAGAAACAAAAATACCAACAAAAAAGGACTGAGGACTGAGGATTGAGGACTGGGCTAGAAGAAAAGAAATATTTAAAAGCAGTCAATTTTTCTCCAGTTTCTCCTTACTTCTTCCTCTTTTCCTCAGTCCTCAGTCCTCAGCCCTCAACCCTCAGTCCTCACTCTTCAGTCCTCACTTCCTTTGCTCTTACCGGACGCTAATCGGTCGGGTCCGTTGAGGTTTATTGGGTTGGGCAAGGCGGGTGTTTTCCAAAGCTGCGATCGCGCGAGCATATTGGGGATCTTGCTGAGTTCCCACCAGCGATGGATTCGTCCCCAGACGCTTTCGCTGATCGTCGTTCAGGTCAATCTTGATATCCGGAGTCACCCCCTTGTGGCTGATATCCGTTCCTAGGGGAGTGTAGTAGTGGGCAATCGTGACCGCTAAACCCGAACCATCGGAGAGAGAATGTACCGACTGCACTAACGCTTTGCCAAAGGTTTGAGAGCCAATAATTGTGGCTCGACCATTATCCTTCAACGCACCTGAGAGAATCTCGCTGGCGCTTGCCGAGTTGCCATCTACCAGCACAGCCAAAGGCAACTGTGTCAGCGCCGTGCGATTTGTCGCAAATTCTTCGTTGTCTCCCTTGCGGTCTACGGTACGGACGATAGCACCTTTGTCCATCCACATCCGGGCAATTTCCACACTCGCGTGCAATAATCCACCCGGATTTCCCCGCAAATCCAATACAAAAGCATCTACTTTGTCGTTATTCAGGGATTGGATGGCGCGGCGCATCTGCTCTGCTGAGTGGGCGCTAAACTCATTCAGACGGATATAGCCAACGCGCAACTTGCCTTCCTGCTTGACCGACTGACGGACGGCTGCTATTTCAATCTGCGCTCTGGTCAATGTCACATCAAAGTCGCCTTTTCCGTCTCGTGACAGCTTAAGCTTTACTTTCGTCCCCACCTCACCCCGAATCAGGTTAGCGGCGGCTTCCACACTCATCCCTTTTGTGGCTTTGCCATCAATTGTCAAAATCTTGTCCCCAGTCTGAAGTCCCGCTCTCACTGCTGGGGAATTCTCAATGGGTTCTACGACGGTAAGAACCTGAGTCTTTTCGTTCAGTTCCAAACGCAAGCCGACGCCAGAGAGTTCGCCGGAAGTTTGACTGGTGAGGGCTTGGTACTGTTTAGGATCTAAAAAGCGGGTGTAGGGATCGCCTAAGGTTTCCAATGCTTCCCGAATCGCCTTATAGGCATCTTCACGGGAATTATAGTTTTTGTTCAACAGCTGTTGCCGCTTTGCTTGCCAATCCACCTGATTAAAGGTGCCATCAACATACTCGCGGTTGACAATTTGCCATGCCTCATCGACGACTGATTTTGGACTTTCCTGTAGAGCAGCGCGAACGGAGGAGCCAAAGAAAGATAAAGCTGCTGTCGTAGCGATCGCTCCACCAAAGAGAGCAACATGGAGCAAGGAAAAGTTTTTTGGGGATGGATTCATGAACGGTGGCTCGAACGGGTGGGGTTTAATGTGTAGATACCGCGTGACGCCTGAAACGAACTATTTCTAAGATACTCAGGTTAATTAACCAGGCTGCATCAATTTTGTGCCAGTTCGCCCAGTGTCCTCCTTATTCGTCTCTGTAACAAGGATAACAGTCTAATTTAGCTAGACTCCCCTGCAAATTTTTGTCTACCTAAGTGTAATCGCCGCCAGAGTAAAAGAACAACAAAATCGCTTGGCTAGCTAAAGTAGTGTTAAGCATCGGCTAAATACCCTTCAAATTCTCAAAATGCCCGGAAAACGCAGAGGTAGTTCAACTGTGCGCGATCGCATCAACTTATCTAGGCGGGCTAGTTTCAGAAGATGGCGACGACTTCTAATACTAGGAATCGCTATCTTTAGCGTCATCTTGGGGACATGGTTATTAACTATTATGCTAACTTTGCGCTCGGCAGCGTCCGGGCCGGTAGATGCCTATTTGGTTTTAGGAGGTAGTATTCGTAGGGAAATATACGTAGCCCAGCTTGCAAAAGACTACCCGCAAAGCCGCATATTAATTTCTCAAGGTTCTCCCGAACCGTGCATTTTGCTAATTTTTCAACGAGAAAATGCTCCGATAGAGCGAGTTTGGTTAGAAAAGTGTGCAGACTCCACCTTTGGTAACTTCTACTATAGTGTGCCGATTCTACGCGAGTGGGGAGTAAAAAAAGTCAAACTAATTACTTCCGGCACTCATCTACCACGAGCCAAGTGGCTGGCACAGATTCTCATGGGCGCTCAAGGCATTTGGGTAGAGCCAGAGATTGTTCCGGAACAAGGCATTCCTGGCAATCGAGAATCCTCTTTCAAGACAGGATTGGACTTATCTCGTAGCTTGTTGTGGGCAATGGTGAGCCAGGTTTATCAGCCTAAATGCTCAAAATTAGTTCCCCTGAAGGATGTAGATATTAAAGATTGGCGTCAGCGGGGTTTTAAGTGCGAACACCAGGGGAATCTTCAGTAGCGATCGCATTCTCTTACGCAGTCATAACAGATGCGGTCGCCGACTCATTTTTTAATAAACCGCAGTTTGAGCAGCCATTGCTCGAATGGTAGACAAGGGAATTTCATAGAAGTACCTTTGGCGAAATTTTTCTTCTTGAACGGCTGCGATAAATTGTTCGATGGCTGTCTCTGCTTTCGGTAATTGTCCGTTCCCTAAATCAGAATGAGCGGCATCTTCCTGGGAATGCCAAGTAATTTGAACCATCCAGTCGAGTTGTTTAACATGAAAGCCGAGATGAGAAATAGCTTCTAATCCGAGTTGGAGAGTGCGATCGCTAATTCCCAGCTTTTGGTGCAGTTGAGTATACGTCGCCTCTTGACCCGTGCGACTCAGATATTTGGCAATTCCTAACAGTTGCAGCCAGATTTGGCTGGGGGGAACGGGTTCTGGGGGAGGATAAGCGATCGCGAGGGTTTGATTTGCCTGAATTGCCCGCCTGAACCACACTTGCAGCTCATCCCAGCTACTGGGGCACTCTCGAACTGGCAGAACTGATAGCGCAGCAGTAGCAAGTGCGGACTCCTCACGACAGTCTAAAATCCAGTCTATCTGGTTCGGAGTGCCTAACTGCTGCGGCTGTTCTAAAGAACGCACGGCAATTATCCGCACTTCATAGTGAGGTCTAATCCCTTTATTAGGATTTTCGTAGCTATTAAAATCAAGCTCGACAATTGCATCGCATCTACCTTGGGGTAGCTCTTCCTTATAATGTCCCCACCAGATTCCGGAAAACCCAGTTTCGCAAGAGTTATCCCGAATTTTAAAAGTAGTTTTGATATATTGAACTTTTGCGCCTTTTAAGTCCTGAGTATTGCTATTCCAACTATTTTCAAACCAGCAATTTTGAATGAGCAATTTTGGTGCTGGATTGCCCATTCCGCAGGGTTCTAATAGTTTCAGTTCCCAAAATAAATCTCTTCCTAATTCACTGACCGTACACACCAAATCTGCCTGCACAATCGGCGCTAAAGGTGTCCCATCTGGGGTGCCCACAGAAGCTCGCAATTGCTGGTTAACAGCTTCTGTAAACAGGGGAATCTTATCAACTGGGAGACTCAACCCAGCGGCAAAGGGATGACCGCCAAATCGATGTAAGAGGTGTTCTTGCGCTTTCACCAACTGGTAAAGATCGACTTGATTCACAGAACGGGCGGAACCGCGTGCTAAAGCGTTTTCACTCAAGTCGCCCTCTGTACTCAACAAAATCGTAGGACGCCCTGTTTCCTGCGCCACTTGCCCCGCCACTAAACCCAAGACACCGACAGGCCATTGCGTATCGCAAAGAACAATCACGCTAGTCGTTGATAAGTCCAGCTGGCTTAATTTTTTATTAACTTCAGCGGCGACATCTTTTTGCAACGACTTGCGACGGGCATTGGCTAATTCTGTTTCTAATGCCAACTGCTGACAGCGCTTCTCATCGCGGCTGGTAAGTAACTCCACACAGAAGGAAGCATCGCCTTGAATGCGGCTAACAGCGTTAATTCTAGGGCCAAGACCGAAAGAAATGTCCGTTGGGCGATCGCCACTTTTTTGACACAATTCTAATAGACGAGCAACCCCAGGACGATTCCGCTTTTTGGTTTGCTGTTGCAGTACTGAAATTCCTCGCTGTGCCAGGTAGCGACAATCACCGCTTAACTGCACCAAATCGGCAATTAAACCAATTGCCACTAAATCCAATAAATCTTCTAATGGCTGTTGGGGAACATCCGGCAAAGTTTCATAAAGTGCTTCTACTAACTTATAGGCAACTGCCACACCCGAAAGGTGAAACATCGGATGATCTTTGGATAAATAGCGGGGGTTGATGATAGCGGTCAACGCTGGACGTTCCTCTGGCAGGGTGTGATGATCCGTGACAATTACATCAATCCCCAGTTGATGGGCATATTCAATTTCCTTTAGATTTGTGCTGCCAGTGTCGCAAGTTACAATTAGCTTCGTTCCATCCTGGGCAAGGGCGTCAATTCCCCGTTCATTGAGTCCATGAGACTCGGTTAAACGATTGGGAATGTAATAAACTAGCTGCTGCTGCTGGGTAAAAAACTGTCCCAGTCCATCCCAGAGAACCGATGTTGCGGTAATCCCATCAGCATCAAAATCTCCCCAAATGGAAACTTTTTCCCCCGCGTTACGGGCTTTTATTAATCGTTCCACAGCCCATTGCATTTCCTGCCCAAATTCAAAGGGACTTGCCGGGTGATACAACTGAGAATTTAAAAACCCCGACAATTGCTGAATATCGCGAATCCCCCGTTGCCACAACATCTGTGCGGCATAATGTCCGGGTAATCCTGGGGCGTGGCGTCTGACTTCGTCAATAAATCCCGCCGGTGGTTCAACCGTTGACTGGATTTGCCATTGAAGTTGCTGCTGTGACATTTTTCTTTTTATCCCTCTTTCTGGCATCCTATCTCACAATAATTGCCTCGCGAAGAGATAGGGATGCTATAGATTGCAACTAAAAAACAAAATAGGATTGCAGATGGGTTGATCGAGAAATATGAATCTGACATCAGAATTTAGCCGATATCAAAATCCTGCCATAGTGCTGATTAGACGCTGGGTACTAAGTTCATAATCACGACAAATTGAACTGGGACTCCGATTTCTTGCGTAGGGGCATGGCACAGCCATGCCCTTACAGAACGTCAATGAGTGTAAGTTGTTTAATCCAGATTTTTTAGCACCCTAAATCCTCAACTAATGAGGTAAAACCTGCTTCAATGCGTCCACAAGGCGATCCACAGTCTCTGGACGACTGTTGAATCCCATAAGACCCACACGCCAGACTTTACCCGCGAGTTCGCCTAGTCCGCCCCCAATTTCGATATTGTGTTCGTTGAGTAGCTGACGCGCGATCGCTTTGCCATCCACACCTTCTGGAATGCAAACAGTGGTCAGCGTTGGCAGGCGAAACTCTCGTTTAACGTGCATCGCTAGTCCTAAGTTTTCTAAACTTTCCCAGAGATATTCGACGTTCTTTTGATGGCGCGTCCAGCTATTTTCGATTCCTTCTTCTGCAATCAAACGCAACGCTTCCCGCAGAGCATAGTACAAGTTAATTGGAGCAGTGTGGTGATAGGTGCGTTCTTTGCCCCAATACTTACTCAACAACGTCATATCCAAATACCAGTTAGCCACCTTCGTGCCACGTTGTTGCAATTTCTCAATTGCACGGGGACTCATGGTAAACGGCGAAGCACCGGGAGGACAACCTAACCCTTTCTGGCTACAGCTATAAGCTAAGTCAACCTTCCACTCATCTAGAAACAAGGGGACGCCCCCCAGACTGGTCACACTATCCACTAATAGCAGACAGTCAAATTCACGGCAGAGATCGCCGACTCCTTCCAACGGTTGGCGTGCCCCCGTGGAGGTCTCGGCATGGACTAAAGCCAGAATCGCTGGGCGATGAGTTTCTAAGGCGGTTCGGAGTTCGTCTATGGGGAACACTTGCCCCCAAGGTTTGGTAATCGTTCGCACATCCGCACCATATCGTCCTGCCATATCCACGAGGCGGTTGCCAAAGTACCCGCTAACGCCGACTAGAACCACATCACCGGGTTCGGTGACGTTAGCAATGGTTGCTTCCATTGCTGCCGTTCCCGTACCGCTGACTGCAATGGTGAGGGGGTTTTCTGTCTGCCAAACATAGCGCAGCAACATCTGGATTTCGTCCATCAGTGCCAGAAATGCTGGATCGAGGTGCCCCACCGGAGGGGTATTCATCGCCTGAAGGACAGCGGGATGGGCATTGGATGGGCCTGGACCCAGCAGCAAACGAGTCGGAATTTCTAGAGGGGCGAGTTGCAACCGAGTTGTGTTGTTAATTGAGGAGGTTAGGGTCATGATTGGTTCTAGGCTCGATCAAGCGAGGACTATTTTAGAGTCTAAAGGTTAGCTGAGTGCAAGTAACGCTACTGATATAGCAGTCTTAAATAATTCGCGAAGGCGAGATCCCGAACTTCTTTAAGAAGTCCGGGATCTGAAGGGCTGCCTCACAGCTCAAATAGAATTGCGATAAATCGTCTAAGAGACTGTTTTTAAAGAAAATCAAAGTAGTCCTATGGCTTTAAGACTGCGCCGGGTAATTTCAATGCGATTGACGCCATCATTATCATTTCGCATATCCATATTTGTGGCAAAAAAATAAACATTTTTGTTCTGTTCCAGATATCCCACAAACCAGCCATTCTCAGGAGTCGTACTGTCCGTCCAGCCAGTCTTTCCGCGCAGCACATAGTCTGGAGTTTGTTCGCGCACCATAATATCTTTGACCAAATCTAAGCTGCGTTGGGAAAAGGGTAAGTCGTTGCGATAGAGACGTTGCAGGAACTCAATCTCTTGTTTGGGCGTAATTTTTAAAGGGCCATCTAACCAAAATCGATCGATTTGCTCAGATGTCCCAATTTGACGGTTTCCATAGCCGACTTGATTGATAAACTTCTGCATCCGTTCGTGCCCAATTTTCCGAGCCAAAATTTGGTAGAACCAAACCGTTGAGTCTTTGAAACCTTGGCGCAGGTTAGTGTCTCGGTTCCAAGCTGCGATGTTCCGTTGAATGCCGTCCCAGGTTAAAACAGTCACCTCATCTCGAATCACCCCTGTTTCCAATGCCACAAGCGCGTTGAAAATCTTGAAGGTTGAAGCGGGGAAGAATGCCGTTGAATTTCGAGGCGCGTTATGTTCGTAGAATTGATTTTTATTTTGGTCATAAACCACAATTGACCCTTCAATGCCCAGTTCTCGGAAAGAACGCCCTAGGTCTATCCCTTGAGTTGTAGTGATTTCCGAAGTTGGTTGAGCTGGCTGAGAGTTCGCAGCAGTGCCGAGGAAACCGCTAATGGTCAATAGCGTCACGAGGCTAGCAATGGCGATCGCGATCGCTAAGGGCACTTGCTTAATTCGATACATCAGGATTTTCCTTACGTGATTTTCAAACCAGTCGTAATACAGGAATGGGTTTGGCAATTCCAGAAATCTAGTTAGGTATCTGGGTCTTGCTGGCAGCAAATTCAAGTATTGCGACTGTTCTGGAGATACCAGGTATTGAGCGCCAGTTGATGCACCTCGCGCCAGGGAAGGTTATTTGCCTTCGCTAATTCGGCACAATCTTCGTATTCTGGCTGCACATTCGCGATCGCTTTCTGGTTAGGATGCCCCGTCCAGGCAACCTTGACGCGAACGAAGCCATATTCTGTCAGAACCTGTTGAATTTCTCGCTGCAAAATCGAGCGTTGCTGTGTCTGACGCCGGATGCCGAGTGTCGTCGTTTCTCGGAATAAGATCGCTTCGCAAGCGGATATTTGTTCGGGATGGCAAATAACCGTCAGCAAAATGCCAGGACGAGACTTTTTCATCCCTATCGGTTGAGTGAAGACATCCACCGCACCGGCGTTAAACAGTGCCTCAAACACATAGCCGATGGCTTGGGGACTCAAGTCATCAATTTGGGTTTCCAGCACCGAAATTATTTCTAAACAGGGGCTTTCTGAAGGCTGAAGGAATCCCGACTCTTGTTGAGAAGCAAATCGCGTCTCCACACCCTCACCAATCCAGAGGCGCAGAATATTGGGAATCGGTAACTGACGGGAACCGGCACCATTTCCAACCCGCTGGATCGTCATGGGGGGTGGAGATCCAAAGCCGGTGGCAAGCGTACAAGCGATCGCTGCTCCAGTCGGCGTCACCAGTTCCCGATCGATGCCATTACTATAAACTGGCACCTGGCGCGATTCCCATAACTTTAATACAGCCGGTACCGGCACCGCTAGCTGACCGTGAGCTGCTCTAACCATCCCGCCACCAGTGGGGAGTGCCGAACAGTATAGTTCGTCAATCCCCAACCAATCCAAGCCCAGACAAGTGCCGACAATATCTACAATGGCATCAGTCGCCCCGACTTCATGAAAATGAACTTCTTCTGGGGGAATGCCGTGAACCGCTCCTTCTGCGTCTGCCAGCCGTTGAAACACTGCCAAACTGGACGCTTGTACTCGTAACGGAAACTCTGCGGCTGCAATCAACTGGACAATTTCTGGTAGATGCCGCGGCGGGGAATGAAAATGAACCCGATCGCCATCGCCATCGTGATGCTGATGCTGATGCCCACCATTTTGCCGGTGATGTTCGTGGTGGTGATTTGAATCGGTGCGATCGCGATCGCTCAAATCTACGTGAAATTTAGTAGCTTGCTGACCGTTCCGGTGAACGTGTTCGGCTCGTAACTGGTATTCTTGGGAAATTCCCAGCCTCTTGAGCTTTTCTATCAAATAATCTAGGGGAACTCCCGCATCTACAAGTGCCCCCAGGCACATATCACCGGCAATTCCTGTTGGACATTCTAGATACGCTAGCTTGTTCATAAGGAGTAATCAGGAGTCAGGAAAAATTCTGGATTCTGAATTCTGTAGTCTCAGTTCTGGATTCTGCATTATGGCGACAATCTACAATATCCATCCTGATACACCGCAAAGTCGTGGAATAGAACAAATAGTAGGTGCCCTAAGAGCAGGCGCTGTGATGCTATATCCCACTGATACTGTCTACGCGATTGGCTGTGACCTAAATGTCAAGTCAGCGGTGGAGCGTGTGAGGCTCCTTAAGCAGCTATCTAATGATAAGCCCCTGACGTTCCTGTGTCCGTCTCTGTCCAACATTGCCCAATATGCCATCGTCAGTGATGTCGCTTATCGGATTATGAGGAATTTAATTCCTGGGACTTACACGTTTCTGCTACCCGCCACCAAATTAGTGCCGAAGCTGGTGATGAGTCCTAAGCGCAAAACGACGGGTATTCGGGTTCCGGAGCATACAGTGTGCCAGTCGCTGTTGCAGGCATTAGGCAATCCGATTATTTCCACCTCAGCGCACCTCGTGGATGAGAATGGCAACGCCCCAACCCTAGGGTTGGAGAAGGCAAAATTGTTTGACCAGCTAGACAAGCTAGTCGATCTGATTGTGGACATTGGCTCGGAACCAGGAGATGGGGTTTCCACAATTTTAGATTTGACAGATGAGGAACCTGTCATCGTCCGGCGCGGTCTGGGATGGGAGGCTGCAACGGCTTGGGCGACATCGGTCAGTTGATTTTAGATGAAAGATTAAAGATTAAAGATTGAGTTAAAGCTTTTACATCCAAAATCCCCAATCGCTAATCTAAAATCCCTTTGCGAACTAAAGACAATTAACTACAGCCTCGGCACTAGGGAATTCGGACGATAACCCTACCAGCAATCCACTTCCTGGATTGTCCACTCAACACCAGCTCCTACCGCTTTGCGACAACACTTGTGCGTCGATAGTTTGAGGGGCGCAAGCCCAGATACAGCAAGGGTTAGTGCTTCTTTTAGGTCAGATGGAATGGGGAGAGAGCGTAGAGATGACCCATAGTGAGCTGAGAGTAGTAACACACCCGCTGTCCGGTGTCTAACAATCAGCCCCTACAGTCTATATATAGAGAGTTGAGACGGTCAATCGCAGGCGCTGCCTGAAGGGAGACAAAACTTTTGAACCGTTCTCAGTGGCTCTTGTTGACTTTGAATACTGTCGCTACCAGGGGCTTTCACCATGACAACTATTAATTCTCTCAGCCAATCTTCTGAAAATCTATGCCACTCGACCGAGCAACTGTTGGGAATCGACGTGGAAACGATGACCGGCCTGTTGTTAGAGGAATTGCGGACTGAAATCAAAACGACGTCATTGCACGTTCAGGCGATCGCTAACCGGATCGCTCTAGAGGTGCAGCGGATTTGCAGCAAGAGTCCGCGCATCCAGACTTCTGGCGAGGTTCGCTCTTGGCAGTTAAATCTGGGACGGCATCGGTTGCAAAAGTGTCTGTCATACTACCGGCTGGGTTCTAAGCGGGGTCGGGTTGAACTGCATAGCAACCTCAGCGCGATGGTTTATCGCTATGTGGTGTCGCCCAACTCTCAGTTAGGTTTTCAAGCCCGCTACAACCTGATTGAGGACTTCTTGCAAGAGTTCTACGCCGAGTCAATCAAAGCTTTCCGGCGGGAAAACGAGCTGACAATAGACTACACTCCCCGCACTCAACTGGAACTGGCGGAGTATATGGCATTCAGCGAACAGTATGCCAAGCGTCGCATCAATTTACCGAATGGCACCAGCCAGCAACTGATTGTCTTGAGGGCACAGGGGTTTGCTCGCCGCCAACCTGCTGAGACGAGCATGGATATTGAGAAGGCGATTGAGTTTCCCAGAGGTGAAGATGCGGACACGCAAAGTCGGTCAGCGGCGATGCACCAGCTGCGATCGCAATTGGTTGCCGATACGATTGACCCGGCGGAAGCGGTATTGCGCGATCGCGTCGTTGCCGAACTGATGGAATACCTGCAAGCCCAAGGTCAAGAGGACTGTGTCAATTACCTGGTTTTAAAGCTGCAAGACCTCTCCGCACCAGAGATTGACGAAATCCTTGGTTTAACCGCACGTCAGCGCGATTACTTACAACAGCGCTTTAAGTACCATGTGGAAAAATTCTCTCGTCAAAATAACTGGAAACTGGTACATCAATGGTTGGGAGCCGATCTCGACCAAAAGCTGGGACTTTCTTCTCAGCAGTGGGAAGCGTTTTGGAATCAACTTTCTGACGAACAGCAGCAGCTATTGCAGTTAAAACAAACTCAAGTCAGCGAGCGGGAGATTGCTCAAACACTCGGATGCACGCCCAAACAGTTGCAAAAGCGCTGGACTCAAGTGCTGGAAATGGCTTGGAAAATCCGCAACCAAGGAGATTTATGACTAATGAGTTTCGAGTGTTGAGTTAAGAAAATTCTTTTAATTCAACACTCATCACTCATCACTTTTCTCTACCCCCACTGAAATTTCCCCGGAATGGAATAGGAACGGGAATCGAGCAAATGCTCCGCCTGACCCACTGCAACAACTTGTCCTGCTGCCAAGATTACTAAACGATCGGCGAGTTCCAGGGCATCGGCTCGTGAATGAGTCACCAGGACAACCGGCAAGTTAAATTGACGTTGAATGGTTTTCAACTCGGTACGAAGAGTAGCTCTCAAATCATCATCGAGGGCGCTGAAAGGTTCATCAAGAAGCAGAATTTTAGGGTAGGGAGCTAAAGCACGGGCGATCGCTACTCGTTGAGCTTGCCCACCAGAAATCTTCTGCACGGGTTGATGTACCAGATCCTCAAGTTCTAACAAATTTACCAATTCGCGAACGCGCTGCTGCCGCCGGTGCCGTTGCCAGCGGTTGAGAGCAAAGCCAATATTTTCCGCTACGTTCAAATGCCCAAATAAGGCGCAGTTTTGGAAGACATAACCGACATTTCGCCGGTGCGCTGGCAAGTTCAAACGCTCTTTAGTATCCAGGAAGATTGTTCCCGCCACTTCAATCCGGCCCCAGTCCGGACGCAACAACCCTGCGATCGCTTGTAATGTCGAACTCTTGCCACAGCCAGACGGTCCAAATAGAACGGTTAAGCCGCTAGAAACTTCAAACTGAATATTTAAATGAAACTGCCCGCCAATGGTCGCCGACTTAGGCAGAAAATTTTTGCCAAAGGCGACTTTCAGCATGGAATACACATCGAATGTCCCAACGCAATTCCTCTTTAGTTTTGTTAGGGTATATGTTAACAATTGTCAACGAACGCGCACAGCTACTCGGCGGTTATGGCGATCAATCTTGCTCAATCTTCTGCTTCACCCCAGCCACCAGCCCAGAATACAACAGCACTCAGGCAAGTCTTTGAGACGATTCAGGCTGATAGTTGTCCGCACTCTTATAACTTTCATATGCACACCGTCTACTCGGATGGTCGTTTGTCACCGAGTGCGTTGATGGAACAGGCGATCGCGATAGGTCTTAAAGGGCTGGCGATCACCGATCACCATACGATTGGCGGTTTCAAAGAGGCTCAATACTGGCTGCAAAACACCTACACGAATCCTGATTCCGCCCACTTACCCTACTTGTGGATCGGCACCGAAATCACCTCTAGCCTGCTGAACACAGAAGTCCACATCCTTTGCTATGCTTTCGATCCAGAACACTCTGCGATGAAGCAATATCTGAAAGGCTCTGCACCCAAAGGAAGCGATGCTGACGCTGCCAATGTGATTGCCGCCGTCCATCAGTCGGGTGGTTTTGCCGTCTTGGCTCATCCAGCCCGCTACCGCCTTCCTGCTGCAAAACTTATCCCTGCTGCCGCTGAGGCAGGCATTGACGGCGTTGAAACCTACTACGCCTACAACAACCCTAGCCCTTGGCAAACCAGTGCTAGAGAAACCAAGGAGGTGGAACAGCTCGCTGCCACTTATGGTTTGTTCAGCACCTGCGGCACCGATACCCACGGCTTAAATTTGCTCCAACGCCTGTAACACCCAATCCCTCTAGGCAAGCTCCAGAACAGGGCAGGGCTGATTCATTGGTGAGAGAAAAAAGAGAATGAAGAAAATGGAGAGGTAGTCGTTGTCTGCCTTAGTGTAATCCCTCTTTTGTTACTAGGGGGAGAGGAGAATCAGGAAGGAAACCAGAAATAGTAAGTAACAGCGATGGTTACGCCACGTACAGAAGCAGTAAATACAGTCGGCTTCATCGATAACTATTGTCAACACTATTATTCAATATTTGAGGATGTCAGAGGATGTTTGGAAAGACGGAGAGAGTACATAAAGGGTCAGGCAAGTCTGCGTAGCATCAGTCGGCTCATGGCGATATAAATGAACGCTTCTGAGGAAGCTGGGATTCGCTCATAATCGACATTTAAGCGACGACACCAATGCAGCCAACCGTAAGTGCGTTCAACAGTCCAACGCTTAGGAAGTAGGACGAATCCTTGAGCGCCCTCTGGTCGCAGAACCACCTCTAAAAGCCAACGGAAGGTATCAATGACCCAATGTAGAAACGCTTCTCCCGAAAACCCACCATCGACCCAAATTCGAGTCAGTTGAGGAACCCGGTGACGTTCTTGGTTCAACGTTGCGAGCAATTGCTTGGCTCCTTCTCGTTCGGGCACACTGGCTGCAACCACCTGCACGACAATCAACAATCCCAATGTGTCAACCAGAGTAAAGCGGAAAGCGACCTTTAATTTTTTTGCCGCCATCATAGCCAACGGCTTGGTGAACCATGACAGAAGTAGGAACGGTTTGGGAATCCAGACTCGCCGCGGTTGGGTTGCTGTTGCGATTGGCATCAACCCTGACCCATTGAACGAGATGATCGTGAATGCGCTTCCAACTCCCGTCCGAAGCGCCACTTGCGGATATTTGTAGTACACCGTTGAATAGGGTGGATAATCATTAGACCTCCTGCACGAATCGGAAGATAGTGTGCCAGTTTGTAATCGCAGGCGGCACAATTAGAGTGAAACCGTATCGAAGCCTCAGAAGTGCTATGCCGTATCCAGACTTACAACCGCTTTCAGCAGGTGAGTTCAAGCGATTGTGTGGTGTCAGCCGTGCAACTTTTGCCGAGATGGTCACTGTGCTACGCCCGCACCTAGAGCGTCAAGGAAGGCGTGGAGGACAGCCGAAGCTGAGAGTGGAAGACCAACTGCTGGTGGCATTGGAGTATTGGCGAGAGTATCGGAGTCAGTTTCACATTGGAGCCAGTTGGGGTTTGCACGAGACAACGGTGGGGCGGATTATCCACAAGGTGGAAGACCTGCTGATCAAAAGTGGCAAGTTTCGCTTGCCAAGCCAACGGTAGTTGTATCAACCGGGCTGGGAGTGGAACGTGTGGGTGGTAGATGTGGGCGAGATGGAGATTGAACGCCCCAAAAAAACAGAAGCGCTACGGAGAGTAGCAAGCAGAAGTGTCATACCTTGAAGGCTCAACTGCTGGTGGACTATGACAGTGGGCAAGTCATTTGTACCGCAGTGGATACGGGCAGAACCCATGACTTTAAGGTACTCAAGCGAAGTCGCTTGCCGTTTGTAACGTCACAAGTGTGTTTAGCTCTTCGAGGCTCTTCCCGGATTCGCCAAACTGCATCGGGGCGCGTGTACACCCACCAAGAAACCACGCAAGCAACCGTTGCCAGCAGAAGAAAAGCAGCATAACCGCGCGTTAGCACGACTGCGAGTGCGGGTTGAGCATGTAATTCGTCGCTTCAAGATTTTTCGCATCTTTTCAGGGCGCTATCGTAACCGTAGGAAACGATTTGGTTTGCGCTTAAACTTGATTGCTGGGCTACTCAACTATGAACTGGCATATGCTTCCTGATTCATGCAGGAGGTCTATTGGGTAAGAGTCGCCAAGCACAACCTGTAACCAGCACATACAATTCGGGCTTGCAACACCAACATCAAGTTGACGCTGCGAGGTCTGCCGTTGTTGGATGCAGGGCTGAGGAGGGATTCAAACAATTCGTATTGTTCAAGGGTTAGATCTGTCGCGTAGGCTAAATTCATGACTTCCTGGAGGGCTGTTTGGATTTTGATATGATTCAGCCTAAACCCCAGGAAGCTTTTCTATCTACTGATATGTTTTGTTACTTCTCAAACATCCTCTCAGGCATTTTGAAGCATTCAAGTATTTACACTTAGGGATGCTATCAGAAATCCCCCAAAAATCCTTGCCCAAAATAGCGAAAACAGTAGGGTTAAAATCCAGTCAATCATTACATCATTTTTTGAGAGATGCACAGTGGGATACAAAAAAATTAAGAGAAATGAGGCTGGGGTTAACAAAGATATTGATTGGGGAAAGAGAAATAATTTTATGTGTGGACGAAACCGGGGATAAAAAAAAGGGAAAAGCCACAGAATATGTAACTCGTCCATATATTGGGAATTTAGGTAAAACCGAAAATGGAATAGTGTCAGCAAACGCCTATGGGGTAGTATAGCTATAGACAGTAGTATTAGGACACAGCCTCCTTCAGAACTGACTCCATTGCTTGCCTTAAAGAACTACAACTAAACAAGCTTTGGCGAATGCGGCTTTTCAGCCAAGCCCAACACTTTTCAATCCGATTGAAATCCGGAGAATAAGCCGGGAGATACAACAAGCGACAGCCTGCCGATTCAACCAGTTGTGCAATTCGTCCACCATGATGAAACGTGGCGTTATCCAAAATCAAAACCTTTCCAGGCTCCAGTGTGGGCAGCAAACAAGTTTCTAGCCAGGTTTCAAACACGACTCGATTACAAGAGCCGTCTACTGTAAAGGCAGCACTCAACTGGTGTTCGCAGTACGCCGCGATCTAGTTGACTCGTCCCTGACGTCGCCCCGACTTGAGTGCTTCAAATCGCACTCCCGGTTCACACCAACCGTAGCCGTAATCTTCCCGTTCATCCATGCCTGATTCATCGATGTAGACCCGGTCTGACAAGGGAATCTTGGCTAGTTGTTCGAGGAACGCCGCTCGTTTATGCTCATCGCGTTCTCGATAGCCATAGGTCTTTTTTTTCGACTCAAGCCGAGTTGATGTAACGCCCTAGAAATGGTACGAGCACTAATTGGGGCTTCCCACAACTGCGCCATTTGCTCTTGGGTTTTGTCCCCATGTTCCTTGGCAAACTCGGCAAACTTGTCCCAATCGGTAACTTTGCGGCTCGTTCGATGTGGACGAGTCGTTTTGGCTTGATAATCTCCTGTTTCTTCCTGTCGTTTCAGCCACAGGTTGATTGTGTTGCGACTAAGTTGAAACACTTGGGCGGCTTCGCTCTTGTTCATGCCGTCTAATTGAATGGCGTTGATTAGACCTCCTGCATGAATCAGGAGGCATGTGCCAGTTCGTAGTTCAGCAAGCCAGCAATTAGGTTTAAGCGCAAACCAAATCTCTGCCTGCGATTGCGATAACGTCCTGAAAA
>NZ_JACJPB010000053.1:0-63365 GCF_014695825.1 Coleofasciculus sp. FACHB-542
GACTTTGTCTCCCAAGAACTGCGCGCGGCAGAAGATCCCGAGTTTGAAACGTTCTACACCAAGAATATTCTCCTCAATGAGGGCATCCGGGCTTGGATGGCTCCTCAGGATCAACCCCACGAGAACTTTATCTTCCCTGAAGAGGTTCTGCCTCGCGGTAACGCACTGTAATGTCAGGAGTGAAATATTGAGTTAATTTTCTCTAACTCAGCATGGGCGGGGCGATCCCGCTCCTACAGCACTCCTCATTGAACGATACCCCGCGAGTGGCGGGGTATTTTTTTTTCAAGCCACCCCACATCCGCTCTAGCCTGTGCTAATCTAAAGGAAGGGAATGAATCCTTAGCGATTTTTACCCTACTCCTTTTGAGAATTAGACCGTTCAGGCAACAAGGAGGTGATGCCCATGAGTGATAGTAGTAAATTTATGGGTCATCAAATTAGCGTTAACCGGCTGAGCGTCGGAGCTGTTCTCTAAAAGCCGGTTTTAATCCCCTAGTGGGATTAACTAAAGGCTGAAAGAGCTAGGCTGGTATTTGGAGTTCCTTCCGACAGTCTGGTGCTAATTTGAAGACCCGCTAGACCGCCCTCACATTGAGTGTAATGGTGATACCAAAACGCTTCCCGTGGGGGCGGATAGTTTTTTAGGGGCTTTTTTTCAGGAAGGCGATGGCGTAGATACTCAGCGAGCTGGCAATTAACAAAGCATTCATCAGCTATCAAGTTAGCCAGGGAAGCAGTAGAAGAGAAAATGAAAAAAGTTTGGAGAAGCGATCGCCCAGATTAACAAATTAGTTGCTGTTGCTGCATCTCAATAGAAACAAAGCATCATCTACGAGAAATTTTGTACAATAAGGTGACGCTAACACTGACAACAGATGATAGCGATGGGTTGACAACAAAAGACTTTGATAGGGCGCAAGTCATTTTTAAAGAGTGACTTAGGTCATCCGAAAAATAACACGAAAAATCTCAATAAGCGCTCTAGCAATCATTTCAGGCGCTGGTGAGGTGGTGGCACCGTCCAATCTGTGTTACGATGACTTGAAAAATCAAGAAGGATTGTCACTCTTTCTGAAATATCTTTCTGAAAAAGTGTGTGTGAGGAAAAGAGGAAAGATGGCTAAATTAATGTGGAAATCTCTGCTAGTAAGTCCAGCAGTTTTGGGAGCGGCACTCGTGCTTTCTTCAGCAGCGATCGCTGCTGAAAAGTCCGTAACCTCTGAAGTGATTCAGCCCCAAACGACTGAGGCAAACCTATCGAAAGTGCAGCCAGTGGCTTTGGTTACTGCACCCCAAGCCCCGGAAGCTAACTCAGCCCCCGTGTTTTCAGCAACCGCTAAATCAGCCGAAGCGCTGAGTGCAGTTGAGGTTGAAACGCCAGAACAGTTGGCAGTAGCGCCGATACAAGATGCAGGAACCGCCAACTCGGCAGAAGCACTAAAGGTAGAGAAGCTCGATAGCACGTCTGTACCTGTAATGCCAGTAGTAGAGACGCCAGCTAAGGTGGCTGCAACGCCCATCCAGGACGCAGCAACCGCCAACTCAGCCGAAGCTCTAGGCGTAGACAACAGCGTGTCGGTTCCGATGGCAGCACCGACGAACGCCAAGCTGGCTCAAAGCGCCCCAGCAGGAAATACAGTTGACAACAACAGCGTTTTAGAACAAATCAATCGCTACAGTCGGGAAGGAAATAACTCCCAAAGCCAAGTCACCAACGTCTCCCAACTGTCGGACGTGGAACCAACCGACTGGGCATACGAAGCACTGCGAAGCTTGGTAGAGCGCTATGGCTGTATAGCAGGATATCCGGATGGCACCTATCGGGGCAACCGGGCAATGAGCCGTTATGAATTTGCGGCGGGTTTGAACGCTTGTTTGCTGCAAATCGAGAAATTAATTGCCGCGTCTACAGCAGATTTCGTTACCAAAGAAGATTTGGCAACGCTGCAACGGCTGATCGATGAATTTGGGGCAGAACTGGCAACCCTCCGCACGCGGGTAGATAACCTGGAAGGACGGGTGACGTTCCTAGAAAACCATCAGTTCTCGACAACCACCAAACTGGTGGGTGAAGCGATCTTCGCTGTCACTGATGGATTTGGGGATAACGACGACAACACGAATCTCATTTTCGGCGACAGAGTCCGTTTAGACTTGCAAACCAGCTTTACAGGTCGAGATAAGTTGCACACCCGTTTGGCAGCAGGGAACCTCGCAGCTTTCGGCTTTGGTACCCCTATCGGCGATAGAGATGGTGATGGTATTGATGATGCTCCAATTGCAACAGCGGAGGGAACCCAGACTTTTAACCTCGGCTTCGGCGACGAAAATAACAATAACATTGGCTTAGACTGGCTGGCGTATGAGTTCCCATTTGGCTCTTCCCAAGTTTACATATCAGCCACTGGAGGACGCCATTCCGACTACACCCCTGTTTTGAATCCTTACTTCTATAACGGAGTGAGTGACAGCGGTAACGGCTCGCTCTCAACCTTTGCTCAGTACAGCCCCATTTATCGCATCGGGGGCGGTGCTGGTGCTGGTCTGAGACTGGGTGTAGGTAGAGCGCCGATTCTCGGTCCAACTTCATTAACTGTGGGCTACTTAGCAGATAATGATTCCGCGAATAACCCCGGTAGCGATTTTGGTCTGTTCAACGGCGACTATTCGGCGTTGGCGCAGCTTAACTTTACTGTCAGCGATCGCTTCGGCTTGGCTGCAACCTACGTCCACGGCTACCATAACACTGGCAACCCGATATTCGATATCGGTCGCGGAGAAGGTGTGGTCGGTAATGCCTTGGCTAATAATCCAGGGGACGTCGGAGACTTTTTAACTGGGGGTCTTCTTGCTGCGTCTCCCGTGGTAAGTAACTCCTACGGATTACAAGGTGCTTTCCGATTGGGTGACAGAGTTTCACTCAGTGGCTTTGTCTCTTATAGCGACGTCAGAGTGATTGGTGACGGGGATGGTGAAATCTGGAGTTACGGACTAGGGCTAGCCTTCCCTGACCTAGGTAAGCGGGGCAACGTTTTGGGTATCTTCGCAGGTGCCCAACCCTATCTTGCAAATCTGGAACTTGAGGGTAACAGGGTACGAAATTTGGATGATCGAGGTTACCACATTGAAGCTTTCTACAAGTACCAGCTGACGGAAAACATCTCAGTGACTCCCGGCGTCGTCTGGCTGACGGGTACCAACCAACGGGAGGGCGACGACTCCTATATCGGTACTCTCAGAACTACGTTCAGCTTCTAGTAACACAGAATTTAGGTGGTTGGGTTAATCCAGTTTGCCCAATATTGTGAAATGAAATCAGTAAAGCCTCGCTCAATGCGGGGCTTTTTTGTATGATTTATTACCTAATGACATTTCTAGCCTGTGGTAGGATGACAGGAAAAATTAAGAAGGATGTAAATCTTTCTTAAGTAAGGTGTGTGTGAGGAAAAGAGGAAAGATGGCTAAATTTATCTGGAGATCGCTGGTATTCAGCCCAGCAGTTTTGGGGGCAGCATTGGTGGTTTCATCGGCAGCGATCGCTGCACAAACGCCTGCTGCTAAAGAAGTGATTCAGCCCCAAACGGTAGAGGCACTACCAGAATTGCAGCCAGTAGCGCTCGCTACTGCGCCAGAAACCCCAACAGTCAGCTCAATCCCTGGATTTTCACCTACCGCTGAGAAGTCAGAGTTAGAGCAGAAAGTTGTTGCGACGGAAGCGCCAGAACAGTTGGCAGTCGCACCCAGCCAGGAGCCAGCAACCGCCGACTCAGCTCAAGCACTAGGGGTAGAAACGATTGAAGGCACATCTGTACCAGTGATGCCAGCTGCCGACTCAAAGCTGGCTCAAACAGCTCCAGCAGGGAATACGGTTGGCAACAACAGCGTTTTAGAACAAATTAATCGCTACAGCCAGGAAGGAAATAACTCCCAAAGCCAAGTCACAAACGTCTCCCAACTGTCAGACGTGGAACCAACAGACTGGGCATACGAAGCGCTGCGAAGCCTAGTAGAGCGCTATGGCTGTATAGCAGGATATCCGGATGGCACCTATCGGGGCAACCGGGCAATGAGCCGTTATGAATTTGCGGCGGGTTTGAACGCTTGTTTGCTGCAAATCGAGAAATTAATTGCCGCGTCTACAGCAGATTTTGTTACCAAAGAAGATTTAGCCACACTTCAGCGGCTGATCGATGAATTTGGGGCAGAACTGGCAACCCTCCGCACGCGGGTAGATAACCTGGAAGGACGGGTGACGTTCCTAGAAAACCATCAGTTCTCGACAACCACCAAATTGGTGGGTGAAGCGATCTTCGCTGTCACGGACGAGTTTAGCGATCGCGAGGACACTAATACCATTTTTGGCGATCGCGTTCGTTTAGACTTCCAAACCAGCTTCACGGGTCGAGATGTATTGCACACCCGTCTTGCGGCTGGTAACACTACACCTTTTCAGCCTAATGGTTCATTCGAGGGCAACCAGACCTTTGACCTGAATCCCGGTAACAACAACGATATTTTTCTAGACTGGCTAGCGTATGAGTTCCCCTTTGGGGCTTCCAAAGTATACATTGCTGCTGCCGGTGGAATTCATGCCGACTACGCTCCCGTCCTCAACCCTTACTTTTATGACGGAGACGGTGGTACCGCAGCACTCTCAACCTTTGCTCAGCAGAGTCCTATTTATCGAATCGGTGGCGGTGCCGGTATCGGGATCAGGCTCGGTGTAGGTACAGCACCGATTCTCGGTCCTACTTCATTGAGCCTGGGTTACTTGGCAGATAATGGGAATAACCCTGCTGATAAGGTTGGCCTGTTCGGTGGGGACTATTCTGCTCTCGCCCAACTCAACTTTACCGTTAGCGATCGCTTGGGCTTAGCTGCCACCTACGTCCACGGCTACCATAACCGGGGTGACGGGATTTTCGACCTTGGTGGAAGTCCGCGCTCGGCTGGCGCTAGGCCGGTAACAGGTACTCGCGGAGCTAACGATCCAACTCTTGCAACTGGAACAGGCGCTCGGTTTCCATTAGTACTGGCTAGGGATACCGCACTGATCACTAACTCCTATGGTCTTGAGGCTGCCTTACGACTGAGCGACAGATTCTCCCTGAGCGGCTTCGTTGGTAAGACTGATATTAGCGCGGTTGAAAATAGTACCAGAGGCGAGGTCTGGTACTACGGATTAGGTGTGGCTTTCCCCGATTTGGGTAAGCGGGGGAATATCCTGGGAATTTTTGCAGGTGTAGAACCCTACTTGGCAGGTCTTGAAGTTCAAGGCAGCCCAGTCGGGATTAAGAACGATCTCTCTTATCACCTCGAAGGATTCTACAAGTACCAGCTGACGGATAACATCTCCGTGACTCCCGGCATTATCTGGATTACTGCTCCCAACCAAAACAACGATAACGAAGATGCCGTTATTGGCACGCTCAGAACAACGTTCAGCTTCTAGGGAGACGGAAGTAGTAGCCCGCACATTGCTAGGAGAGGTGGTAATGGGTAAGGGGTGATTACTCCCTCTGTCCCTCTTCTCCCTTGATCCCCTGCTCCCAGCTTTTGTGTCGTAAATTTTGCGAACCCGGTTATGCCCCGTATTAGCGGGGCTTTTTTATTGCCGAATGCTTAAACCGGCAAACTCCGGTGGAGAACCGGGGTATACTGGAATAGACGATCCCTCACACTCGATCTCAAGCTTGTGGAACTTTCCTGTAAAACAGAATATGCGCTGTTGGCTCTGTTAGAGCTAGCGTGTCACTACAACGACAACGAACCGTTACAAATTCGGCAGATTGCGGCTCAACAAAATATCCCCGATCGATATTTAGAACAGCTGCTGGCGACATTGAGGCGTGGCGGTTTAGTGCGTAGCCAACGCGGAGCAAAAGGAGGCTATTTGCTGTCGCGGGAACCTTGGAAAATTACGCTCTTAGAAGTTGTGAGTTGCCTGGAAGGATTGGATGCCAAACCTTCTGAGAACAACAACACTTCCAAAACGGTAGAAAGTGCCGTGGTAGAGGAAATCTGGCAGGAAGTGCATCAAACAGCTAATTCGGTCTTACAAGGATACACGCTTCAAGATTTAGCAGAAAAACGGGATTCTAGGCGTCAGCTAGACATCATGTATTACATTTAAAAATTAAAAATTGAAAACTAAAAATTAAACATGAAGTATGCTTCTTTTAATTTTTAATTTTGCACTTTTTAATGATTGATGTTGACTTCTGACTCCTCATAACCAAGAAAAAAACTAAAATCTATGCGGATTGCTCAAAACATTACAGAATTAATTGGTCGGACGCCTTTAGTACAGTTGAACCGCATTCCCCAAGAGGAAGGCTGTTTGGCTCGGATCGTGGTGAAATTGGAGGGTATGAACCCAGCTGCCTCGGTTAAAGACCGCATTGGCGTGAGTATGATTAATGCGGCAGAAGAGCAGGGGTTGATCCACCCAGGCAAAACAATCTTAGTGGAACCGACTTCTGGAAATACTGGTATTGCTCTAGCGATGGCAGCAGCAGCCAGGGGCTATCGGCTGATCTTGACGATGCCAGACACGATGAGTACCGAACGACGGGCGATGCTGCGGGCTTATGGAGCAGAACTGGAACTGACCCCTGGCATTGAGGGGATGAGCCGCTGCATTCGTAGGGCGCAAGAAATTGTTGACAGCACGCCTAATGCTTATATGCTGCAACAGTTTAGCAATCCAGCCAACGTCCAGATTCACCGGGAAACCACTGCTGAGGAAATCTGGGAGGATACGGACGGGCAGGTGGATATCCTGGTCGCTGGAGTGGGCACCGGCGGCACGCTTACGGGTGTTGCAGAGGTGATTAAACCACGAAAACCGGGTTTTCAAGCGATCGCCGTCGAACCCATCAGTAGCTCAGTGTTGTCCGGCGGACGCCCTGGCCCCCACAAAATTCAGGGCATCGGTGCTGGGTTTATTCCCCAAGTGCTGAAAGTTGAGCTGATTGATGAGGTAATCGCAGTGACAGATGATGATGCGATCGCCTACGGTCGTCGTCTTGCTCGTGAAGAAGGACTGCTTTCCGGCATTTCCACGGGTGCTGCCCTCTATGCTGCCATCAAGGTCGCTCAGCGCCCCGAAAATGAGGGACGATTGATTGTCATGGTTCAGCCCAGCTTTGGAGAACGCTACTTAAGTACACCCCTGTTCCAAGATCCAGAACCGCGAGTGCCAGCTGTGCTGGGTTGACGCTACAGTAACTGTTAGTGGTCATTAGTTAAAAGCTCATGAGCTATGAGTCATTAGTCATACCTCTACCTACTAATGACTCATGCCTCTGACAGAAAGCTATTTCCATGACAGATTCCACTCACTACGACACCCTTGATATTAGTCCCGCAGCGACTCCGGTACAGATCAAGCAAGCTTACCGGCGTCTAGTGAAGCTGTTTCATCCAGATGGTAATCGCGAAACAGCGAACCACGAGCAAATTGTCCGGATTAATGCTGCTTACGAAATACTGGGCGACCCTCAACAGCGGCAGTCTTATGACCAGATGCTGCTCAAAGATCGCCTGAGACACGAACAATCTGTTAACAATCATCCGTCGCGACGAGCCGAATCATCAGCGACATATACTTCGGCGCGATCGCAGCGATACCAGCAAGCCGATGCTTCGGCGCGATCGCAGCGGCAACAGCAAGCCGACACCGAAAACCGATACTACGCGCATCGACAACAGCAAGCCAACGCTGAAAACCGATACTACGCGCATCGACAGACAGCAATAGATGCCGACGAACAACTGGAGCAATGGCTTCAGAAAGTCTATGTGCCGGTCAATCGCTTGATCTGTCGCATTCTCAATCCTCTGGCAGACCAACTAGACCAACTTTCAGCCGATCCTTTTGATGATGAACTGATGGAACAATTTCAGGCTTACCTGAAAGAGTGTCGTAACTATCTCAAACAAGCTCAGCTGGCTTTTCGTTCTTTGCCTAATCCAGCCAATGTTGCTGGCGCAGCAGTTCACCTTTACTACTGCCTCAATCAAGTAGCAGATGGCATTGAAGAGTTAGAACTTTTTACGCTCAACTATGATGAAGGCTACCTGCACACAGGTCAAGAACTTTTTAGAATTGCCACTGGTTTGCGCTGCGAAGCGCAATACGCAGTCAAAGACATTGCTTAACCATTAAAAATTAGAAACTAGCTTTTTTTCTCGTTACCAGTAGGGGCTTTTTCTGTACCGTCCCCTACTGTGGTAACGGGGCTTGGATGAAAGTAAAGCCTCCCCAGTGCCCAAAACAAAAATAAAAATTTAAGAATTTCTCAATTTTTATTTTTTAGTTGTTTCTCTGGGATTCCAACGCATTACATCTGTCCAAGGAGCTTTTTTAACTGTAAAGTCACAAGACAAAATGTGAGTAACGGAATTGCCCGTCTCACTCGTAGACCTAAATAAATGCAGCACCAGCGTTAGAGAAAAGTGCAGCGTACTCTCAGGACTAGAGAGTTTTTTGAGTTTGGATGGATCAAAAAGGGACGCTGAGATTTTCAAAACATCGGTTTGCAAGTCGCGCTGGAGAACGTCTTCAACAGTTATTTTTTCTTTAAGAATTTTTCCAGATCCAATGAAGCTATAAACTTGACGCTGCGAGAGATCCAGAATCATGCTGGGCGTCAGGCGAATCACTCGCCGCGATCGCCCGTCGAAATCTGTCAGCGAACTGCGATCCCAGTCTACGTCAATTGAATGCTCCGCAGATTTATTGTCAATCTGGATCGATAGTTCGCGCAGTCGATCTAGTTGGTATCGCTTTTCCAGCTTAAATTGGATATCGACGCGATCTCTTAGATTTTGTGCTTCCAGTTGTCCATTTAAGGATTCTCGATCGAGATGGACTATCACTTGATTTCTATCTACCGATTTAAAAACTCGGTATAAAACGTAGGTGACACAGATGATGTAGACAGTCAAGATGAATAAATTGCGGTCATCCAAAATTAGTAATTAGTGATTGGTAATTGTTAATTGGGGAAAGTTTTTAATTACAAAGTTTATTTTTTGAAAAAAAAGAAACTTACTTATTTGTACTTTAGAATTAAGTAATTAAAAACAAAAATTTTTGTCTCCCATTAATTTTTAGCAAAAAATTACAGGCTATAAGAAAAGTAATTTATGAACATGATGCTAGTCATCCTTAACTGTGGAAAAATTATCAAACCAGCCGCGCCGCCAGAAAAAGTAAATTAACCCAGATGCGATCGCTATCATCAATGCCCAGCAAAGCGGATAGCCCAAATACCAGTTTAGTTCCGGCATATTGAATGGTGATTTTTCTGTATTAAAGTTCATGCCGTAGATTCCAGCAACAAAAGTGAGGGGAATAAAAATACTAGAAATCACAGTCAAAAGCTTCATAACTTCATTCATTCTGTTACCAACCGAGGACATATAAACATCCATTAACCCAGAGGATAGTTCTCGATATGTTTCCACCATGTCCATTACTTGAACCGCATGATCGTAACAGTCTCTTAAATAAATTCGTACTTCTTCACAAATAAGAGGACTCCCATCTCGAATTAAGGAATTTATGGCATCTCGCTGGGGCCAAATAGCGCGACGGAGTGCCAACAATTCGCGCCTAACTTGATAGATTTTGTCTAGAGTTTTACGTGTAGGATTGGCGATAACTTCTTCCTCTAAATCTTCAATTCGCTCACCATAAACTTCCAGCACCGGAAAAAAGCCATCAATAATTGAATCCAACAGTGCGTAGGCTAAATAATCGGCACCGCGCTTGCGGATAGTGCCCTTATTGTGACGAATGCGATCGCGCACAGGTGTAAAGCAATCCCGGAGTGGTTCCTCCTGCACAGTGAGCAAATAGTGTTTCCCCAAAATTAAACTCACTTGTTCGCTGTAGAAGCCAGTGCCTTTTTCTTTAGGCATCACCATCCGGCTAATAAGCACCAGATGGTCTCCCTGATCATCCACTTTGGGTCGCTGGGGTACATTTACCACATCTTCCAAAACCAATGGATGTAAATGAAAAACCTGTCCCAATTCTCGCAAAATTTCTTCATCTCCTAAGCCCAACACATCCACCCAAGAAACCGACTCGGTATCCAAATAGCTAGCGCACGCTGCTGGGGTCTCAAGTGGCATGCAGATGCGGTTTGCCTCGTTGTAGTCAATTAAGATAATTTTGGGTGGCGGAGAATTTTTATTAATAAAAATTGTTCCTGGTAGACTACCGGGTTTATCGTAAAAGTCTTCAAACAAAGAATTATCATCGTCTTCGTCTACATTGTATTGTGTAACTACTTCCGCAGGCTGGGGGCGTCTTTGTGTCATTTGCATTTACTCCTATTCAGTATTTATTTTAGAATTTTATCTATTCTTTATTCAGCAAAATTCTCTTTTAATTAATTCAATTTCTTCCTGAAAACTATTAGCATAATTCCACCCAAAATATCCTGCAAATTTGCGATCTTCATTAGTATCGAATATATAAACATGGTGTATATTGGCAAAATTAACATACATTTGTATACTACCGCTACCATCTCTAAAATTTAGATGCAGTAATTTTTTATCAAAGATATAGTTTACTGGAGTTAAAACATTTTTAACTTCAGGTATTTTTTTTAAGCGAGATATAACATCATACATAATATTTTTACCAGATAAAATATTATCAGTAATTAAATTAGCTGTTTTAGAACAATTCATATACCAGTGATGAGCATCAACAACTCCTAAAGCTAAGGCTGCATCCACTTGACCGACAGTATAGGCAGTATTTTCCGCCAGGTTAGCATGATCTAAAATATACTCATCTTGTAAAAATATGTTATCAGACGAATTAATGTTAAAGCTTGTCCGAAGCGGATAGGCAATAATATCAGAGGAATGAATTATATTAATCCATCTCAAACCTTGGTTTTTATAATTCTTAGCAAAACATTTAACTTTATTAGGATTAATACCTAACATGGTGTTAAAGAATAAAATAGGAGAACCCATTGTGGTAATACTCCTTAGGTAAACTTGTCTTTTGGAGGTGGAATCACCTAGTCCTTTAATCATTGTACGAATATGAAACGCCGCATCATCAGAATCAAATCTATCGGAGAACAAACTATCCCATAGGATGACGCTTCCCAAGGAATGGGCAACAATATGAAGGTCAGTTTCTTCAGGGTTACGTCTTATAAAGTCCTCTAGTTGATCTGCAATCAGTTCTCTAATTTTTACGCCCCGTTCTTGATTAAGGTAGGTGAAAGCATCTCCAACGAATTCAGATAGAAAGCCTTGTCTAAAGTGTTGATACCTCAAAATGGTTTGAATATCTAAATTTGGAGATTCCTTTTTAACTTCCTGTAAATCTTGATGAATCCAGTTCCACATCCTCCCAACATCATTTAAAACATCGCCCCAAAAACTATAATAAAAGTGAGGGAGTAATTCACCTCTTTTGGTAAACTCTTCTGTAATAAAACCTTTCAATTTATCTCCATATTTAACATCCCGTGTAGCAACCCCGTGAAGAAAAAAGACTAGCATTGTTAAAGTTAATCCTCTAGCTGAAAGAAAAATATCTAAGGAACTACCTTCATATAAGATTCCCGATGATTTACCTAAAGTAACAGTATTTACTGAAAATTTTCCTAAAATGCTGATTAAACAGAAGTTTGAGGAATTATCCCAGTTAAGTAGGTTTGAACCCTATAATTTTTCAATACTGTAACACTCTTACAATGAGCGATCGCTACAAAAAAGCAGCTTGCCGTTTGAGACAAGCTGCTTTTCTTTCAGTCCACAAAGGTGGGCTTTGTTTTTTTAGCTTCAGGTTTCAACCTGTGGGCGCTGGGGACGCGAACAATGGACTACATCATGCCCATGCCGCCCATGCCACCCATGCCGCCCATGCCGCCCATGCCGCCCATGCCGCCCATGCCGCCCATGCCGCCCATATCGGGGGCACCAGCCGCTTTCTTCTCAGGCTTCTCGACAACCAGGGCTTCAGTGGTCAACACCATCCCAGCAATCGAACCGGCATTTTGCAACGCCGAACGCACAACTTTCGCGGGGTCGATAATTCCAGCAGCGATCAGGTCTTCAAATGTGTCAGTAGCTGCGTTGTAACCGATATTCAAATCAGTCTCGCGCACCTTCTCAACAATGACAGAGCCTTCGACACCGGCATTATCTGCCATCTGGCGCAGGGGAGCTTCTAGAGATCTGCCCACAATGTCAGCACCGACTTTTTCTTCGGCGTCCAGACTATTTTTAATGTCAGCAACTTTCTTGCTCAGGTAAATCAGCGTCGCGCCACCGCCAGGAACGATACCTTCTTCCACAGCAGCTTTGGTCGCGTTGAGGGCGTCTTCAATCCGCAGCTTGCGGTCTTTGAGTTCGGTTTCGGTCGCCGCACCCACTTTGATGACGGCGACACCACCGGCAAGCTTAGCAATTCGCTCTTGCAGCTTTTCTTTGTCGTAGTCAGAATCCGTTTCTTCTAGCTGCTTGCGAATTTGGGCAATCCGCTTTTGCACATCTGCCGTCTTGGCATCACCAGCGACGATGGTGGTGTTTTCTTTATCAATGGTGATTTTCTGAGCGGTTCCCAGCATCTCCAGGGAGACGGTATCTAGGCTCAAACCAACTTCTTCTGAGATTAGCTGACCGCCAGTGAGAACGGCGATATCTTGCAGCATCGCTTTGCGGCGTTCGCCAAATCCAGGCGCTTTGATGGCGGCTACATTCAGTACGCCCCGCGCTTTATTTACCACCAAAGTTGCCAAAGCTTCTCCTTCGATGTCTTCGGCAATAATCAGCAAAGCTTGACCGGAACGGGCAACTTTTTCCAAGACGGGAATCAAATCCTGGATAGAGTTGATTTTTTTATCCGTCATCAAAATCCGGACGTTTTCATATTCCACCACCATCCGTTCGGAATCGGTGATGAAGTAGGGAGAAATGTAGCCGCGATCCAGCTGCATCCCCTCGACGACATCCAGTTCCGTTGCCATCGATTTAGATTCTTCAACGGTGATCACGCCGTCTTTGGTGACTTTATCCATCGCTTCGGCAATCATTTTGCCGACTTCTTCATCGTTACCAGCGGAGACGGTTGCCACTTGCGCGATCGCGCTACCTTCCACTGGTTTCGCGATCGCTACAATTTCCTCCACTAAGAAGGCGATCGTTTTTTCGATTCCCCGCCGCAAACTCACTGGATTTGCCCCAGCCGCTACGTTCTTCAAGCCCTCACGAATCATCGCTTGAGCCAGAACCGTCGCTGTCGTCGTGCCATCACCCGCAATATCTTTCGTCTTGGATGCCACTTCCTGAATCAGTCGAGCGCCTGTATTTTCCAGGGGGTCTTCTAATTCAATTTCCTTGGCAACGGTGATACCATCGTTCACAATTTGGGGTGCGCCAAACTTCTTCTCTAGAAGGACATTCCGCCCTTTCGGCCCCAGCGTAATGCGAACGGCGTCTGCCAGGACGTTCACGCCCCGCTCTAGTGCCCGCCGCGATTCGTCATTAAATGCAACGATTTTTGCCATGTTTTAGGTTTTCAGAGCGCTTCCATTAGTCAATTTAGCACTCACTGGCACAGAGTGCTAATCCGAGAGGATGAGAGTCCTCACCTCGACTGATATGGGGGAGGTACATAATAAACAGCTAGAGCAATCAATGGCACGTTTGAGTTACTTTTTGTAACGAAATTGCCGAATTCTCGATAACTAGAGCGGATTGGATTGAATGCGTTTATCATCCACTTTTTGATGCTCTGTCCTTGACAAAGGAAATAATTTATGCGTTCACCAAAAAAAAGAGCGGTAGGGCTGCAACCTTGCGGCGATAGACTTCATCCCATTTGTTGTATCGTTCCTCCTCATATGCTGAAGGAGGTTCTCCAGAATGGCAACCCTGAGCAGCGGGCATGGGCTTTTCAAACCTTAACCGTGTCAGAACAGTTTCGCGGACGGCGCTTGACAGTGGGAAATATCTCGTTCGCAGCATCAGCGGGAGAGAAGCGTCGTACCATCTTTGATGCTAAAAATGGCAACGATCTACCAGGCACCTTGGTGCGGAGTGAAGGCGATCCTCCCAGCGAAGATGCCGCGATCAACGAAGCCTACGACGGATCGGGTGCAACTTATGACTTGTACGAGCAGGTGTTCGAGCGGAATTCCATCGACAATCGAGGGCTGCGTTTGGACTCGACGGTTCATTTTGGCGTGAAGTATGACAACGCTTTTTGGAACGGCGACCAAATGGTCTACGGTGATGGGGATGGAGAGATTTTTGAACGCTTCACCAAGGCGATTGATGTGATTGGGCATGAGCTAACCCACGGCGTCACCCAATATGAAGCCAATCTAATCTATTACGGCGAATCCGGCGCTCTGAATGAATCTTTTTCCGATGTCTTTGGTTCCCTGGTAAAACAGCGAGTTCTCAATCAGACAGCCGAGGAAGCTGACTGGATTATCGGGGAAGGTTTGTTTACCGCCAATGTTAAGGGCGTTGGGATTCGCTCAATGAAGGCACCGGGGACAGCATACGACGACCCAGTGCTAGGCAAAGACCCCCAGCCTGCGACTTATAAAGACCGCTACAAAGGGCTGGAAGATAACGGAGGCGTGCATATTAACTCAGGGATTGCCAACCGTGCCTTTTATTTAGCAGCAGTGGAAATTGGCGGCTACGCTTGGGAAAAGGCAGGGAAAATCTGGTATATCGCTTTACGCGATCGCCTGCGCTCTAGAGCGAATTTTAAACGGGCTGCGAATACTCTCATTACAGTCGCTGGAGAACTCTACGGCGAAGGCTCCAAGGAGCAAAATGCAGTCCGCAAAGGTTGGGAAGAAGTGGGAGTGATTTAAATTAAAAATGCGTGCATTAAAAATGGAAGAGGCAATTCTTCATTTTTAATTTCTGCGTGCAGCTGCCATCAGCCATTCCAGCAGCGGTCTTAAGTTTCCAGGTACGGCGGATTCACTCACTAAAACGGTATGTTGCTGAGTGTTTTCTTCCACCGTTAGCTTGTACTGAAAGCGGTCGGGTTGGGGAGTGTTGGAAGCGATCGCGGCAGGCAAATCAAAGAAATCAGCTGCGTCAATCAGGAGGCGCAGCTGATTTGCTTCATTTGCAGGCAGAGTCGTAGTGTCAAAAACTTTTGTCAGGCGCATCCCAGCAAAGCCGCCAGTCCGTTCAAAAGAAATTCGCATAGTTTCCCTCGCAGGGAGCAAGACTAACTCCATAGTAAGCAGTGATGGATGTTATTCTTTGTCGGCCTCTCTCTTTCCCACTCCGACCGCGAGGAGAGCGTCACTACGCTCACAGTCCTCTGCCGCTATGGTCGCTATGCCATCACCATACCGCCGTCCACATTGAGCGTTTGACCCGTGATATAGGCGGCAGCCGGATCGGCGGCTAGGAATCGAACTAAACCAGCAACCTCCTCTGGTTGACCGTAACGACCGAGGGGGATGAATTTTAAGATTTCCTCTGATTTGATATTGCTCGTCATATCGGTGGCGATAAATCCAGGGGCAACAGCATTGACTGTAATGCCGCGAGTGGCGAGTTCTTTGGCGACGGTTTTCGTAAACCCAATCACTCCCGCTTTGGCAGCGCTGTAGTTTGCCTGACCGGGGTTGCCCATCTGACCGGCAACGGATGAAATATTAATAATGCGCCCGGAGCGTTGCTTCAGCATCACCTTACTGATGGCTCGCGTACACAAAAAGACGCCAGTGAGGTTAAGGTCAATCACGGCTTGCCAATCTTCCGGCTTCATCCGCAACAACAGGGTATCGCGGGTAATTCCAGCATTATTCACCAAGACATCAACGCGCTTCCACTTCTCCATCACGGTGTTCAGGAGGGCGTCTACTTGATCGGCTTTGGATACGTCTGCTTGGAGGGCGATCGCACTACCGCCTGCTGCGGTAATTTCACTCACCACTTCTTCGGCTGCTCCACTAGAACTGGCATAGTTAATCGCTACACTGGCTCCCTCAGATGCCAATTCTAGGGCGATCGCTCGACCAATTCCTCGTGAAGCGCCGGTAACGATGGCAACCTGTCCGCGCAATCTTTGCTGGCTCTCTGGCAATGCTTCCATCAATAAATTCCTCTCGATCCGTTATGAACGCGGTTATTTAACTGCGCTAACGATCTTAGGTCGATTCGTACCTCGGACTGAACGAATCAATACGCCAAAAGATTACGATTGTCGTGAAAGAGCAGAAAACACTTTGATCGCATGGCAACTAAAAAGCAGTTCAACAATTTCCAAGAGTTACTGTCTGGGTCTGAAAAGCCAGTGTTGGTGGATTTTTACGCGACTTGGTGCGGTCCTTGTCAGATGATGGTCCCGATTCTGGAGCAGGTAAGCGCCCAGATGAACGAACGGTTACAGGTTGTAAAAATTGATACGGATAAATATCCAAACTTGGCGAGCCAATATCAAATTCACGCCCTACCAACGTTGGTTTTATTTAAAAATAGTCAGGTAGTTGAGCGCATTGAGGGTGTGCTGACAGCCCCACAACTCATCCAGCGCCTAGAAGCGTTGGTTTAAGGCTACATCGGCAGTATCTGGGTGTAACCAATAGCTCTCTTTGGTGAAAGCATCCGGAGCTGCTGACGATCGCAGACGCGGATATGTACGGGAACTCCTATCTTGCCGGCTGCTGAGTCAGGTGCCAAGCCAGCCCGGAACTTGACTTCCGGGCTAATCTCTCAACTTAGTGCGGATCTTGGAAAGCTGGGATAAGTGCTGCGAGGGGAGGCTGCATTTCACCACCGAGATGCCAAACCGAACTTCATTTCTGGAGAGCAGTTGGTAATCAACAACGCTAAAGAAAGCGAACCCTTAAATCATCTGCCAAGAGTCATTAGTTTGTTGCTAATGACTCTTGGCAAATGACTGAAGACCCATCACCACTTACGGATGTTTAGCCCATCAAAAGGGAATCGGATGAGCGATCGCTATCATACGGAAGGCTTTCTCAGCTTCAACACAAGTTGCCTAGTCTTGAGAAGTGCCTGGAGCAACGCTTGATTCTGGAGAACTATTGGGAGGAGCCACCACAACCCCTTTATCCCCACGTTGCTCGCGTTTTTTTCGATCTGCTTTTAGCATATCTTCCATAGCCAGCTGCATTTGAGCCATTTTCTCCAAATTGCTGCGATACAGCTCTAGGTCTTTGAGTAATTTATCTTCTGGCAGGTTTAAGGCATTACAGATTTGCTTGAGCGCCTCAATCCGCTGCTTTTCGTCTTTTACCAAATCGGAATCTGCTACTTCCAGCAGCGTAAATAAACCAATCGCAAACAAACGGCTGTACTTAAACGGAGAATTGTTAGCGATCGCCTGCACAGCAGCGTGCAAGTCATCAGCGCCGTGACTAGGAGCCGTTGGGTTTAACCAGGCAACGATATCCTTCCCACCCAGACGCATGGCTAATTCTTCCAGCCGCTGGGCATCCTGCTTGTACTGTTGCGGCTCGTTCTCGACTGCTCGACAGAGGGCTTCAAAAATCGGTTCTTTATCTCGTTCTGGTCGATAGCCTTGCATGAAGCGGTTAAAGGATGTCACCACGCCCAATGCATAAATGGGGTCGTAGCGAAAGTCCACATTGACCGAAAGCAAGTGCATTTCCACCATCAACTCTTCTACCACCCGCCGGTAGATGGAGTTAATGGGGCGGGTGTGTAGGGTATAGAAAGTTCTTTTGGTGTCTGATACAGTGCGGACGTTATTCACCGGAAAATTTTAAGTTTGAGGGCGATGTAAACTCATTGTCACAGCTTTTGGACACCTTTGCCAAGGCAATGTCTTGTAGAGACTCCCGGCGATACAATGCCGGGGATCGCAGAAATTATTCATTGGTAATTGGGAAAAGGGTCTTAGAAGTTAGAGATACGCCTTCCTTATCCTAAATTCCGATTGCTGATTACCCATTATCGATTAGCCATTCCCAATGACTTTTTCTCCTGAACTAACGCTCCTGGCTCAATATATAGCTGGAGAATTTGAGAATTCAGAACAAGCGACAAGAGAACCCGCTTGGTACGTAAACCTCCGCCTTTGGCTGCGACCCGTACCGCTGTTTGCAGAAGATAGCTTCACCCTGTTTGCAGAGCAAGCGAACTTCCTGCAACTGGATCGTCCCTATCGTCCTCGGATTCTGCGCCTGCGCCACAGCGACACCTCCCAAGCCTCGCTGATGGTGCAATACTATATGCTGAAAGATCCCGATCGGGTCAGAGGTGCCGGTCAAAATCCAGCCTTGCTGAAGACGCTTACACCAGAACAGATGGAACTTCTCCCCGGCTGTACCCTCGCCGTCACTCAGCAACCCTTAGCTGAAAATACCTATAACTTTTCTACCGCACCCGCGACTGATGCCCCCTGCTGCTTTACCTATCAAGGAGAAACTTACCAGGTTTTTCTGGGGTTTGAGGCGCGGCATCAAGAATTTAGAAGCTATGACAAGGGAATTGACCCCCAAACAGGCAGAGCCATCTGGGGGGCACTGCTTGGCCCCTATATTTTCACTAAGCGCGAAGATTTTTCCGCTGAGCTAGCAATTTGAAATCTTTTGTCCTTAGTTAAGGACGATTGACTGCATAACTCATGAATAATTTAGCTGACCATGCTGCGAGGCACTCCTTCAAGAGCCTCTTCCTCGGTTTCAAAAATTTCAAACACCGAATCCATCATGGTGACTTCAAAAACGAGTTTTGCCTCTGGATGGACGTTACATATGCGGAAACTGCCTTTTACTTTGTCAGCATCTCGCATTCCTGCCACCAAGGATGTTAGACCAGAGCTGTCAATAAAATTAACTTGACCGAGATTCACAACTACGTGGCGACTGAGTTTGGAAATACATTCCTGCAACTTCAGACGAAACTGCCATGCGGTTGTAATATCCAGGCGTCCAGTGGGGGCTAAGACGATGACTGTCGTCCCGTCTTGAGTCGTATGTGTTCTCTGATCGATATGAATCACCAAGACCTCCTTGCTCCGGAAGCTCCGTCTATATTTAATATCTAGATAGGAGCCGCATTTTACTACGATTGCTCCCATGATTTGAGCTTTCAGTAGTCTAACTCTAACTTAGAGATTAGAGCTACCAAAAACTCAGCTCGCCTAATCTTAAAGCAAAGCTTGAAAAAAATTACATTAAATTCGGCTTCTAACAAACTAGATTTGAGCGATCGCCCACTAAGATAGCACTCAGAATCATACAGGTAGAAGATTCCAGTGTTACTCACAACTCTGCTTCAATATCCGGAAAAAAGGGATCGCCTCCTCTTCTAGGGGAGAGGATGGTTCCAGGGGCATCCGGGGGGTTGAAGCAGTCGTTACAGTTCTCGTAGATTTCTAATACCGAATCCATCATGGTGATTTCCAGCACCACCTTGGCGGCTGGAAGCAGATTGCAAAGGCGGAAACTCCCGTTTACCTTGTCCGCATCTCGCATCCCTGCCACCAATGAGGTGAGACCAGAACTATCAATAAAATTCACTCTCCCAAGATTTACGACCACATGACGACTGAGTGTATAAAGACTCTCTTGTAATTTCACGCGAAATTGCAAAGCTGTGGTGATATCCAGCCGTCCTGTTGGTGTCAAAACGATAATCTTCGTGCCGTTTTGGGTCGTGTATGTTTTCTGGTCGATGTGAAGCACGGACACTCACCTCTAAAGATGGGCAAGTATATCAACCGGGTGCGATGAGAGCGGGATTTTTCCCGTAGTCTAACTCAGACCGGCGATTCCGAGGGAAGTGTCCAGTTTGCCCAATCTTGTGGCTTTAAGAAAGTTTCATAAAGCTCGGCTTCTGGGGTGTTCGGTTCGGGTTGATAACCATATTCCCAGCGAACTAGAGGCGGTAAAGACATCAAAATTGACTCGGTGCGCCCGTTCGTCTGAAGACCAAAAATGGTGCCTCGGTCGTAGACGAGGTTAAATTCCACATAGCGACCGCGACGATAAAGCTGGAAATTCCGCTGGCGATCGCTATATTCCATCTTTTGCCGACGTTCGGCAATGGGAACGTAAGCTGGTAAAAATGTCTGACCGCAATGCTGCACAAAGGCGAATAAATCTTCCCAGTTGCGCGGGGAAGGCGTTCCCACTTGGTTGCTATACACAGCGGCTGGGCCATCGGCGTGCGGGCCGCGATACAAAGCTCCTTGACCATCTTGATAGTCAAAGAAGAGTCCTCCAACGCCCCGCGTTTCTTGTCGGTGCTTCAGATAAAAATATTCATCGCACCAGAGTTTAAACGTGGGGTAATACTCTGGGTGGTGGGCATCGCAGGCTTGCTTTAAAGTGCGGTGAAATTGGGCGACATCTTCCGCAAATGGGTAGTAAGGGGTTAAATCGATCCCGCCGCCAAACCACCAAACTGGCCCTGCCTCAAAGTAGCGATAATTGAGGTGAACCGTTGGGACGTAGGGATTGCGCGGATGCAACACCATTGAGGTACCAGTCGCATAAAAGCCGTGTCCCGCGGCCTCCGGGCGTTGCGCCAGAATCGACGGAGGTAACTGTTGACCCCAGACTTCAGAAAAATTAACGCCACCCTGTTCAAAAACTGCGCCCTCGCGAAGTACGCGGGAACGACCGCCGCCGCCTTCTTCTCGTTCCCAGGCATCTTGTTGAAATTTCCCAACTCCATCCAGTTGTTCCAAACCTTCGCAGATTTGGTCTTGCAGCTGCTGCATAAACTGGCTGACCCTAGCTTTCGAGTCATCTGGGGGCAAAACCTTAGCAGAAGTAGTTACGTCCGTCTGAAAAGCTGTCATAATCTCAAGTCAATATTGTTCACAAAAGCGGTTGGGAAAGAAAAAAGGTATTGAATTGAATAAATCGGGATGGAAGTTCGCCTGAGTTCACCCAGGATACCGGCTTGTACGGGCGCGATCGCTTGTACCACGTCAGCATGGGAGTTCGCCTGAGTTCACCCAGGATACCGGCTTGTAAGGGCGCGATCGCTTGTACCACGTCAGCTTGCTTTTCGGGGTGAGGGTGAGCCGCTTTGATCGGGTCAAAGCACTCAACTCTATGCGATCGCAGGGGAACTTACAGCCTATCTTAAATCGGGTCTGCTGAACCCAAGCAGCAAGTTGAATAAAGCGTCTACAGGCTATCGAAATATCCTACAGGGGGATGCTACCTAATGATCCCAGGGATTAAAGTAATAAGTTCCCTTGAAGACTTGGTGCGAGGAGGAGTGTTGTGATTCTCAATTTTTCCTTAAAGTTTATCGCTGGTCGAGAGGGTTTTTCCTTTAAGTTTTCCCTGGTTCGGACTTACCGCGCCGTTAGTTCTGCTTCGGTGGATGTCCTCTGGCAAAAATTAATCAATATTGGCGATGTATCCTGGCATCCTCTACTTGCCAGCACCAATGTCCCCAGCGGGTTGATTGCCAAACCGGGATTGATTTACAAGGTAGTCACGCGCTGGCTACCTATTCCCATCCGGGTTTTTGTTGAGCGTGTCCGTCCCTGTGAGTTACTCAGTGTGAGAATGCTGGCAATCCCAGGAGTTGAGAAACGGGTGACGTACCAGGTAGAATCGACGGTCTGCGGCACGTATGTATCTTATTCAGTGACGTTGCGCGGTTGGTTGTCACCTTTAATTTGGTGGATGATTGGGTCTTACTCAGCTCGTGTTGCCACTGAATTAGCCCAAGCTGCCGAACAGGTGGGTTTACAAGCTCAAGGCTAGAAACTAGAGAGGACTGAGGACTGAGGACTGAGGGCTGAGGGCTGAGGGCTGAGGGCTGAGGGCTGAGGGCTGAGGGCTGAGAACTGAGAATACAGGTTTCAGGAGAGGGGGAGAGGCAAATAGAGGGAGTTATCAATTAGTAATTAGTAATTAACAATCTAAATTTAGACCCTGAACTGCATAGCGCGATCGCGTCAAACAAACCGTTAAGATACTTGAAGAGAGAGAACCCCGATCGTTTTGTCCCAGGTGCAATATCTGGGATAAGGAATGCAAGTAACCTAGTTATGCTCGATGCCAGCTCAGTTTTAGAAGTATTGCGACCCGTGCAAGATCCCGAACTCCGCAAGAGTTTGGTCGAGTTGAACATGATTCGCAATGTGCAAATTGACTCCGGAAAAGTCAGCTTCACTCTGGTGCTGACGACACCTGCCTGTCCACTACGCCAGTTCATCGTTGAAGAGTGCGAACAGGCACTCAAGAAAAATTTGCCAGAAGTGACAGATGTCGTGGTAGATGTCACCGCTGAGACACCCCAACAAAAGTCGCTTCCGGATCGCGCCGGAATTGCTGGTGTAAAGAATATCATCGCGATTTCTAGTGGCAAGGGCGGTGTGGGCAAAAGTACTGTAGCGGTGAATGTGGCAGTGGCTTTAGCACATTTAGGAGCTAAAGTTGGTCTGATTGATGCGGATATTTACGGGCCTAATGACCCGACAATGCTGGGATTGTCAGACGCCAAGATAAGCGTGCGGCAAGGTGCCAATGGTGAAGAGTTGGAACCGGCTTTTAACTACGGCGTCAAATTAGTTTCAATGGGGTTTTTGATTGACAAGGATCAGCCGGTGATCTGGCGGGGTCCGATGCTGAATGGAATTATTCGCCAGTTTCTCTACCAAGTACAGTGGGGGGAACTGGATTATTTGATTGTAGATATGCCCCCCGGCACTGGAGATGCCCAGTTAACGCTAGCGCAGGCGGTGCCAATGGCTGGGGTAGTCATTGTAACGACGCCGCAGACGGTGGCTTTGTTGGATTCGCGTAAGGGCTTGAAGATGTTCCAGCAGTTGGGAGTATCCGTGTTGGGAATGGTGGAAAATATGAGTTATTTTATTCCGCCGGATATGCCCGACAAGCAGTATGACATTTTTGGCTCTGGAGGCGGTGAAAAGATGGCGCAAGAACTCGGCGTACCGTTGCTGGGCTGCGTACCGCTAGAAATGCCCGTGCGAGAGGGGGGCGATGCAGGAGTGCCGATTGTGGTTGCCGATCCAGAGTCGGCTTCTGCGAAAGCGCTGATGGCGATCGCTCAAGCGATCGCGGGCAAAGTTTCTGTCGCTGCCTTAACTTAAGAAAAATTAAAAAGGTAAAGTAAAAAATTTGCCTTTTTAATTTTTAACTTTTAATTTTTAATTGTTTAGCAATGTTGCATAAGTCACTAACTGGTTTTCGCTGGCGATCGCTGCTTTCCCCTTGGCAAGAGGTAGATTGGCTGCTATTGGGACTGATTGTTGGACTCACCATTTTTGGAGGTGTGATGATCCGCAGTGCCGAACTTAACCAGGGATTGACCGACTGGTGGTGGCACTGGCTGGTGGGCCTCATTGGGCTGATATTGGCGATGTTTATCGCGCGATCGCGTTACGAGAACCTGCTCCAGTGGCACTGGATTCTTTATGGCATTACCAACTTGTCCCTGATCGCGGTGATGATTATTGGTACCAGCGCCAAAGGTGCCCAAAGATGGATTACTATCGGCGACTTTAACATTCAACCCTCTGAATTTGCCAAATTAGGGGTGATAATCACCCTGGCTGCTATTCTACATGCTCGACCCGCCTCGACGATTCCCGCTGTTTTGAGAGCTTTAGCGGTGACTGGGGTTCCCTGGATTTTAGTATTTTTGCAGCCCGACCTGGGAACCTCCTTGGTGTTTGGAGCGATCGTGCTGGGTATGCTCTACTGGGGGAATGCCAATCCCGGCTGGCTAATCCTGCTAGCTTCTCCAGTGATTTCGGCTATCTTGTTTAACGTATTTATGCCCGGATGGTTCATCTGGACGGCAATCATGGGCATTATTGGTTGGCGCACCTTACCGTGGCCGTTGTCGGGTGCCATTGGAGCGATCGTCGTCAACTTGGTGGGAGGCGAGTTAGGGCAAATCTTCTGGGGAGTTTTGAAAGACTATCAAAAAGACAGATTGATTTTGTTCCTTAACCCGGATCTAGATCCCCTCGGCGGCGGATACCACCTGATCCAATCTCGTATTGCCATTGGTGCAGGCGAACTGTGGGGACGAGGGCTTCACAAGGGAACCCAAACCCAACTTAACTTTATTCCGGAACAGCACACTGACTTCATTTTCTCTGCCATTGGTGAAGAATTCGGACTTGCAGGCAGTTTCTTTCTGCTATTTATCTTTTGGTTGATCTGCCTGCGCTTGGTGATTATTGCCCAAAATGCCAAAGACAACTTTGGATCTTTATTAGCAATTGGCGTCTTATCGATGATTGTGTTTCAGGTGGTCGTTAACCTAGGCATGACGATGGGACTTGCACCCGTAACCGGCATTCCCCTTCCCTGGGTTAGTTATGGTCGTTCGGCGATGTTGAAGAATTTTTTGGCGCTGGGGATTGTAGAGTCTGTGGCAAATTATCGACACCGATTGAAGTTTTAGCTTTTTGTCATTCGTTATAGGTCGCTGGTTTGACCTATGACGAATGACAGCTAACTGCTATTAAGCTAATAAATGAAAACTTAACCGAGAAAAAATCATGATTCTGCCTGGAGCGGTCGTTCAAGTAAAGAACACTAACGATATCTACTACGGCTATAAAGGGCTAGTCCAACGGGTTGGCGAGGGAAAGGCAGCAGTCCTATTTGAAGGGGGAAATTGGGATAAACTCGTCACCTTCCAACTATCAGAATTAGAACTTGCAGAGACAACAGCAGGTCGCAAAAAAGCAAAATAAGATTGGAAAAAAGTAATTGGTAATTAGTCATGCTTCAAAGTTCATGGTTTTTACCTAAAGAAACATGAACGACTAATTACCGATTACCCATTACCGATTATCCATTACCAAAAATATGCGACTTCCCCTGCCACAGTTTGCCACAGGCGATCGCCCCGCCAACCATATTGCTGAGGTGATTGAGACGGCAACGACTGAATTCCTGGCACAGTGTCTCGATCCAGAAGACTTGAGCTTCCCTGTCATGCCAGCCTTTGGCAGTTGGGTCAAAGCTACGGATGAAGAGTCGGGAAATCTCGTCTTTGCTGTTGTTTATCATGCGGCGACCAGTCCCATTGATTCCATTCACCGCGCAAGAGCCTTGGGGCTATCATTGCAGGAACTGCGAGAGCAGCAACCCCAAATATTTGCCATGCTGAAAACCGAGTTCCGCGCCGCTATTGTTGGTTTTGAAGCTACCCATCAAGGGGTCAATGGTTCTAAGCGCCTGGGTGGAACGATTTATCAGTACCTGCCGCCTCGTCCGCCGCAAATTCATCAAGCGGTTTACCAGTGCGAACCGGAGGAAATTGTTCACTTCAGCGAACAGATGGATTTCTTAAGAACCTTATTGCAGGTCATGGGTGCGCCGGTGGAGGCGCTGATTGCAGCAGCGATTCGAGAAATTTATCAACTACGCAAGGCTGACCGTGACTGGTTGGTGCAGGCAGGACGGACCCTCAGCGTCCTTCTCAAGGACGACTACGACCGCTTGAGGTATATTTTGAGCCAAATCCGTTTATAGGCAGCCGATGCCCTAGAAACTTAACGCCTAAAAATTAAAGGTGTCTTGTCCTCAAAATATCCGTCCTTCGCGCTTAGGGCGCAAAAACTTCTGTAACTCTACTTCCATTGGGGCACCCCGTAGATCCAAAATATATTCATCTACTGCACCCAGCACCCCTATTTCTTTAGGGTAGGGCGCAAAAAACGGTTTTTCTGTAGGATGTCTCCAGTGATACCACCATGTTTTCAAAAGTCAGCATCGCTGACTTTTGCAAGCATCGCTTCAAACTCATCTCCAAGCCGCTGTTTATGGAACCGATTTTGCATGTGTTCCGAGAGGAACCAATTGTTCCCTTCGCTCTTTTGCTAGTAGTCATCTTGACCGTGCCCATCCTTTTTGAGCGGCTGCGACTGCCAGGACTGGTTGGTTTGCTGGTAGCGGGAGTGGTTCTTGGGCCTAATGGGTTGCAGCTGCTTCAGAAAGAATCAGAGACGATGAAGCTGCTATCAGATATCGGGTTAGTTTACCTGATGTTTGTGGCAGGGCTAGAAGTTGACATTGAGCAGTTCCGCAAAACGAAGCATCGCTCTGCCGGTTTTGGCACGTTTACCTTTTTAGTGCCCCTAATTATGGGAACAATCGTGGGGCGTGTATTCAACTTTGACTGGAACGCTTCAATTTTGATTGGCTCTCTGTTTGCCTCCCATACCCTCTTGGCTTACCCGATTGTGAGCCGTCTTGGCGTAGTAGGGAACGAAGCCGTCACGGTGACAATTGGAGCGACCATCTTCACTGACGTTGGCGCTCTACTGGTATTGGCTGTTTGTGTGGGAATTCATGGGGGTGACTTCACGGTTGTGAAGCTACTCACCCTTTTTGGTTCTTTGATTGTCTACTCTGCCGTCATTTTGTTTGGCTTTGACTGGGCGGGTCGAGAGTTTTTCCGGCGCACTGGGCAAGAAGAAGGCAATCAATTTTTATTTGTACTCTTGGCACTATTTCTCGCATCGTTGGGTGCCCAGCTAATCGGTGTGGAAAAAATTGTCGGAGCTTTCCTTGCCGGTCTGGCGGTGAATGATGTTGTGGGGGAAGGGCAAGTAAAAGAAAAAGTGGTTTTTGTCGGAAGCGTCCTGTTTATCCCCATTTTCTTTGTGGATATGGGGCTACTGATTGATATCCCAGCATTTATTAAAACGCTCAGTTCTATCTGGCTGACGCTAGCGATTGTAGTGGGTTTGATTGGTAGTAAGTTTTTAGCGGCTCTGTTGGCTAAATTTGTCTACCGCTACAACTGGCGCGAGATGCTCGTGATGTGGTCGCTGTCGCTGCCCCAGGTTGCGGCAACGCTGGCTGCTACTCTCGTCGGCTACCGGGTTGGACTACTAACGGAAGAGGTTTTAAACAGCGTTATTGTCTTAATGCTGGTGACGGCAACGCTAGGACCGTTGATTACCAGTCAGTTCGCACCCGGATTAATCGTAACGGAAGCTGAGCCACTAGAGAGCGATAAAACTCGACTGGATGGGGAAAAGGCATCGGCAAGCCATCCTTTTACAGTAGTTGTACCCGTCTACAATCCGCAAACTGAGAAGTATTTGATGGAAATGGCAGCGCTATTGGCGCGGCATGAAGCTGGACGAATTGTGCCTTTAGCGATTACGACAACCAATGCTCAGATGGACGCACCGCAGATGGAAGCTGCGTTCCAACGCAGTGAGATGCTACTTGAGCGAGCCACGGAACTGGCTGGGGAACTGGGTGTGAAAACCGAGCCGTTGCTGCGCCTAGATGACGACATTGCTCGCGGAATTAGCCGCGCTAGCCGCGAACAAAAAGCGAGTTTAATTGTGATGGGCTGGGGCAAACGGACGGGCTTCAGGGCGCGTTTGTTTGGCAATGTGATTGATAGCGTGCTGTGGGCGTCCCATTGTCCAGTTGTGGTGACACGCCTCTTGGATTCACCTATGAATTTTCACCGCATTTTGGTGCCGGTGGAAAACTTGACGGGGCAAGGGACGCAACCGTTACGGTTTGCGAAAATTCTAGCCGATTCCAATCAAGCTCAGGTAACGTTGTTACACGTCTGCAATGCTAGAACTTCGGCTGCTAAGGTAGCGTGGACGCGATCGCAACTGTCTCTTTTAGCCTCAAAGTGGGCACCGGAGACGAACTTTGAGATTGAAGTGATTAAGCATGAGAATGTGGCGCAAGCGATTCTCAATACAGCTCGTTCGTTTGATTTGATTGTATTGCGATCGCTACGATACCGCACTGCGGGCGGTCTGGAAGTTAGCGATATCACGACCCAGCTGGTTCAACATCTCGCTTGCTCTGTGGTGCTGTTAGGGGAGCCGCAACGAACCACCACCGGCGTGCTTCTCCCCAAGCCGTCGCCAAGGGTTGCCAACGATAATGTCTTAACGTGAGTAATTCGTTTCTCACCTCTGCCCCACCCTTTCCTTGTAAGGGGTGGGGTTTGGGGTTTAGGGTTCTTATCTCAGATCCCAGAAGTATTGCCAAGGGTTGCAAACGTCCCCTGATGCGGCGTTCCCTCTAGTTACTGCCTCTCTTTTTTAGGTCTGCTTCTAAGGCTTCTAGTTGCTTCTTCTTCTGTTCGAGTTCTTGTTCTAAAGTTTGAATTTGTTCGCGACGCGCTTCCATTTCCAAATTTTTGCGAGCTAATTCCTGACTTTGTAAAGTAAGGTCTTGCCGCCAGTGTTCAGCACGTTCGGCTTCCTGCTGCAAAAAAGCGGGAGTAATACTACTTGTCAGGTACTGCTGCACTAAATCCAAAACCCAGTTTTTGGCTTCGTGAATACTTAGAATCTGCTGATTTTCGCCAAGGTCTGCCAGAACCAACAAACCTTCGCTTAAGGATGGAATCTCAGCGGCGGGAACGACAGATTCCTTCTCCACCACTGCCCAGATATTGTCAGAGGTTTGCTCAGCTAGGATTCGCAATTCCAGACTGCCCGATGATTCATTTTTTTGCACTTCGGCAAAATATCGCATTGGTATTTTGTCTTTAAATTAATAAAACTGGGCACCCTAACTTTACGGGCGTATTCTACTTTAAACAACCCTTTTCTTCTTCCCTCCCAAGAAGGAGTGTGTAACCCAGAGTGGGATTCGTAGGGGCGAGATATCTTTGCCCCTACGCGATCGCTTCTACAGTCTCTTCTACAGTTGCGCGAGTCGTTCGCGCAGCATTTCTGCCTGTGTCTCGGCTTCGGCAAGGGCATCCCGCGCTCCCTTGACGACATCAGCGGGTGCTTTATCAACAAATTTGGCATTGCTCAAACGTCCCGAAAGGGCTTTTGCTTCTGCTTCAACTTTGTTCAAATTTTTCTCTAACTTGGCACGCAGAGCATCCACATCGACGACACCAGCGAGGGGAATCGAAACTTGCACCGTACCCACGACACCAGCGATCGCTTGTGGCGTATCCGCTTGTGCGGTACTCGCCGGTTCTGGGGGAGAAACGGTGGATGGAGGATTCGTCGCACCAACTTGTTTGGCTTCTGAGACACGGGTTCCGAGAATTTGTTTTGCCACTGTTGCCACCGCAATTACACCAGTGCCCACTAAAAAGAGCAACGGCAGCAACAGTAAAAATGGCAAGAAAATTGGGCTAATTTTAAAGTTGCCTTTTTCGTTGGCAGATACCGCCTGATTGGGTGTTTCGGCAGATGAAGGCGGCTGTTGTGTTTCGGCTGTCCCTGGGATGGTTAATTCTTCCACCTTCGCCAAGTCTTGAATATAAGACTTGCCAGCCAAGAGGATATGCCGTTCGCGATCGCTTTCAGTTTGCAAGATTGCTGACACCTTCACCCCAGGCTTAATATCTGCTTCTGCCCGTAAGTTGCGAATCGTCCGAATTGTGCCAATCAGCAGCTCAAATTGTTGCTCTAAATCCGGGTTAATGAGTGCTGGATCGGATTTGGGATAAGATTCCAACGCTAAGCTTTTGCCTTCATTCGCTTGAGTCAGCGTATGCCAAATTTCCTCGGTAATGTGCGGCATGAAAGGATGGAGTAATTTTAGAATTCCTTCCAGCACATAAGCGAGAGTTTGCTGAGCAACCAACCGCGAGGAAGCGGGGGCGTCTGGGCGCAGGCGAGGTTTGACCAGTTCAATGTACCAGTCGCAGAAATCGCCCCAAAAGAATTCATACAGTCCCTTAGCGGCTTCACCAAGACCATAGTTGTTGATGTAGTCGCCGGTTTGCTGCACTACTTGATGGTAGCGGGAGAGAATCCAGCGATCGCATAGTTCTAAATCTCCTCCGTTATCCGGGACGGTTGGGGTGGGGTTCCCCAATTGTTGCGGTGTCTTGCCATCCAGATTCATCATCACAAACCGGGCAGCATTCCACAATTTGTTCGTGAAATTGCGGCTAGCTTCAACCGAAGCCGATTCATCGGTCTTGCGGTTGTACTCCATCCGGATATCTTGACCCGCCCCAGCCACTTCTTTAATTAAGGTGTAGCGCAGGGCATCGGTGCCGTATTTGTCAATCAGCAATAGCGGATCGATGCCATTGTTGGCAGATTTAGACATTTTCTTGCCGTTCTCATCCAGCACTAAGCCGTGGATGTAAACGTCCTGGAAAGGCATTTGTCCCGTAAAATGCCCCGCCATCATCGTCATTCTGGCAACCCAGAAGAAGATGATGTCAAAGCCTGTCACGAGGGTTGTGGTGGGGTAATAGGTTGTTAAATCTGGCGTCTGTTCGGGCCAACCCAGCGTCGAAAAAGGCCACAAACCAGAAGAGAACCAGGTATCGAGAACATCTGGATCTTGTTCTAACTTGACATTGTCCCCAAATTGTGCAAATGCCTTCTCCCGTGCCTCTGCCTCGGTACGGGCGACAACAAACGGCGTTTCGTCGGTAATTGCGTCGCCTGTTTCACTCACCGCATACCAAGCTGGGATTTGATGTCCCCACCACAGTTGGCGAGAAATACACCAATCTTTTAGTTTTACTAGCCAGTCGCGATAAACCTTCGTCCAGCGTTCTGGGACAAACTCCGGTGAATTCCGATCGTCCAGAAACCCTAGCGCCCGGTCAGCGAGAGGGCGAATTTTGACAAACCACTGAGTTGAGAGGAGGGGTTCGACCGGGACTTTCCCGCGATCGCTATAAGGAACCTTATGCTTATACTCCTCTACTTTCACCAGAACGCCGTCTGCTTCCAGTCGCTGCACCACATTCTTCCGGGCAACAAAGCGGTCTTGCCCCTGAAATTCTCCAGCGTTTTCGTTTAAGGAGCCGTCCTTATTCATGATGTTGATAAACGGCAAAGAGTGACGCTGACCCATTTCAAAGTCATTGGGGTCATGGGCGGGTGTCACCTTCACGCAACCCGTCCCGAAAGCCGGATCGACCAATTCATCGCCAATAATCGGAATTTCTCGCCCCATAATTGGCAGCGTCAGCGTCTTCCCAATCAAATGTTTGTAGCGGTCATCGTTGGGATTCACCGCCACCCCTGTATCGCCCAGCATCGTTTCCGGTCGAGTCGTCGCTACTTCCACATAGCCGCTGCCATCCGTGAGGGGATAGCGGAAGTGCCACAGATGCCCGTTAACTTCTTGATTATCTACCTCCAAGTCAGACACGGCAGATTGACTCGCGGGACACCAGTTCACCAGATAATTGCCGCGATAAATGAGTCCTTCCTCATACATTTGGATAAAAGCTTCCAACACGGCTTTGGATAAGCCTTCATCCATCGTGAAGCGTTCCCGCGTCCAATCCACCGAGACGCCCAAACGCCGCAGCTGATTAACAATGGTTCCCTCAGATTCGGTTTTCCACTGCCAAGCCCGTTCTAAAAACTTCTCGCGTCCCACCTCATGGCGAGTTTTTCCTTCTGCCTTCAGTTGTTTTTCCAGTACAGCGTTCACTGCGATACTGGCGTGGTCGGTTCCCGGTACCCACAGAGTGTTGCGTCCCTTCATTCGGTGGTAGCGCACGAGGGTGTCAATTAGGGAACTCTCAAAGGCGTGTCCCATGTGCAAGCTACCCGTGACGTTGGGTGGCGGAATCACGATGCAGTAAGGTTCGCCTGGATGATTCGGGTCGGCTTTGAAGACTTGGTTTTCTTCCCAGAACTTCTGCCACTTGGTTTCTGTCGTAGTGGGGTCGTATTGGCTGGCGAGGGCGGGGATTGTTGCGGTCATGCTGGGAAGAATAAATGAAGACGGCTTTACATAAATTTTGCCATACGGTAGGGAAGGGTATATGAGAACGAACCGCCAAGACGCCAAGGACGCCAAGAAAAGAGAGCCAAGTGAGGAGGTGGATAAACTTGCGTATGCTGTGATAGGTGCGGCGATGGAGGTGCATCGAGTGCTGGGGCCGGGATTTTTGGAGTCTGTGTATCAGGAGGCGTTAGAGGTAGAGTTTCGGTTGCGGGGAATATTTTCTAAACCTCAGAAAACGCTAGCTGTGACCTATAAAGGTCATCAAGTGGGTGAAGGCAGATTAGATTTTCTGGTTGGTGATGTCCTAATTGTTGAATTGAAAGCTGTTCAAAACCTAGATCCTATTCACCAAGCCCAAGTCCTCTCCTACCTTAAAATGACCAACTATCCCCTTGCCCTGCTCATCAACTTTAACGTCTCCCTCCTCAAAGACGGCATCCGCCGCATCGTTCTCTCTTCCTAACTCTCTCTGCGTCCTCTGCGTCCTTGGCGGTTCGTTAATCCCATGCCCCTTCAAAAAGCAGATGCAATCATTGGCTGTATACTTGGAACTGCTGTAGGTGACGCCATCGGACTCCCTTACGAAGGCTTATCAAAACAACGGCAACATCGCCTTTATCCTCAAATAAACAGCCACCATTTCTTCTTTGGTAAAGGCATGGTTTCCGATGATACGGAACACACCTGCATGGTTGCCCAGGCTTTAATCGTTGCAGACGGGGATGTCCAGATATTTGCGAAACAACTGGCTTGGAAATTGCGCTTCTGGCTACTGGGTCTACCAGCAGGGATCGGATACGCTACCTTAAAAGCTATTTTGAGGCTATGGGTAGGATTTCCCTGCGAGCGCGCTGGTGTTTTCTCCGCCGGAAATGGCCCCGCGATGAGAAGCGCAATTATTGGTGTCTGTTATGGGGACGACATCCAAAAATTACGCGAGTTCGTCAGAATATCCACCCACATCACCCATACCGATCCTAAAGCAGAATATGGGGCTTTGGCGGTAGCGATCGCATCCTATCTTTCCAGCCACCAATCCTCTGTTTTGCCCCAAGATTACTATCGCACTCTTGAAAAAATCCTAGGGGCAGAGGCTGGTGAATTCTTGCAGCTAATTAAAAAAGCTTGCGACAGTGCAGATGCCCAAGAAAGTACAGAATCCTTTACCGCTCACATGGGGGTGGGCACAGGCGTCACTGGCTATATTTATCACACTGTGCCAGTGGTAATTTATGCCTGGTTGAGATCTCAGCAAGATTATCGAACCGCCATCCTAGAAATCATTCATTGCGGCGGGGACACAGACACCACAGCAGCAATTTTAGGCGGAATTATCGGGGCTTCTGTAGGCAAAATCGGCATTCCCTCCGTGTGGCTTGATGGTCTCTGGGAAATGCCGAGAAATATTACTTGGATGGAAAGATTGGGAAGCAGATTAACTGAGGTTTCTGAGCGAGGTGTAGGGCAACGACCCTTGTTTCTGCCTTTGTCTGGTCTTTTCCTGAGGAATCTGTTTTTCATGCTTGTGGTGATCTTGCATGGATTCCGTAGGTTATTACCACCCTATTGAGTAGGATTCACTTATTCCCCTAGTTTTAGCAAACCATGCCGGACACCATAAAATAGCCGATTGAGCATGGTTTGTTCTTCTTCATCCAGCCAATCTTTAGTGAGCAGGACAGTTTGCAGCTGGTACTGGTTCACAGGAGTAATCCGGCGGGAGACGAATATCTGAGCAACTAGATCCTCGATAGTCACTTGGGTCGGAAAAAACTCAGCTGTCATGGTCAGATCAAGAATTTGATATCTCTACTCTCAGCTTTTTCCGAACCATCCCCAGTGATGCAAGCTAGAAAAAATTGTGACAACACCTTAATAACTAAGTGATCCCGGTCATTTCTGGAGTCATGAGGAAGTGCTGTCTCAGATTTTCAAAAACCACTTTTGGCGATACATTGCGTACAGAATCGCCCACCAGAACAGCAATGTCACGATGGCGAACAATAAAGAGGCGTTCATCGCTCCCGCCCAAGACACAAAGGCATTCTCATAGATCCAGTTATAAGTAGTTGGGGCGGTTTCGCCGGTTCCAACGTGGGTTTTAGCCAGGATTTTAATCAGCACAACTGAGGCGACGAACGCGAAGATAGCGTTTAACCCCATAACTTCAAACGGCTTTCCCCATCGACGGAACTTCCGCACTTCCATCAATTCATAACAAGCTGCCAGCAACAGCAACGCCCAACCAGTTGTGAAAAGCACAAAAGAACTCGTCCACAGTTTCTTGTTGATGGGAAACGTTAACCCCCACGCCCATCCAGCGACTAGGCAAGCAATGCCAAACAAAACCAAGCCGATACTGGTGCGTGACTGTACTGGTTGGGTGCGTATCCAGTCAACCGTAAAGTAGCCGGTGAGGACGGTGACAACTGCTGGAAGAGTGCTGAAAAGACCTTCAGGATCTCCCATTGAGTTGAAATTATCTCCCTTATACAGATGCGCTGTGCCAATAATCAGGCGGTCAATATAAGCGCCAAAATTCCCTTCCCTCGTTAAGACACCAGCTCCATAATCGGGAACCGGGATCAAAGACATCGCCATCCAGTACCCAATGAGTAGCAGTGCTGCGAGTACCCACTGTCCTTTGCGTGGCACGTTAAGAACTATCAGAGCAGCCACCAGGTAGGCAAGGCTAATCCGCTGCAAGACGCCCATGATGCGGATGGAGCTGAAGTCATAATTCCAGAAGCCGTTCAGCAGCAAACCAAGAATAAAAAGAATCGCCGCTCGGCGTAAAATTTGTCTATAAACATCGGCACTAGGGGGGTTCCCTTCCGCGTATTTGGAAAGGGAAAAGGTCATTGCCCCGCCGACAATAAATAGAAAGAAGGGAAATACCAAGTCTGCCAAGGTGCAGCCGTGCCATTCTGCGTGTTCCAGGAAAGGATATACTTGGTCGGCAACTCCCGCCTGATTAACTAAAATCATTCCCGCAATGGCAATACCTCGAAATACATCGAGCGAAGTCAAGCGCATAGTAGAGTTTCCAGAAGCAAGACATTAATAAATAACAGAGTGATAGGCATCACTCTATCGAACGAAGACGTTCATCTTGTCGCTTAGAGTAACATCACGGGGAAGGAAATCAAAATAATTCTCGATTAATTAAAGAGTTGTAGGAGCATGATGCTAGCTCTAGCCGTTCAAGCTTATACTAGGGTCACGAAACTGCTGGATAAAATTTTGGTATCGCGAATTACTCGTACTGACCCGCAACAACTAAGCGCGGCGTTGTTGCAGGCTTTGCTGAAGGAAACCAAACATATTCTGATTGCTAGAATAATTTACTGTGGTTGATATAGATTAATAATGTTAAAAATTCAAGCAATTGTTTTTCAGCATTTTATCAGTTTATTTAAGGATGATAATTTATAGACTTATTTTAAAATAGGATAAGATAAGTCTCATCTAGAATTTTTTTTGGCGCAGGAGTTGGATGAAAACAGAAAAATTTATGAAGATAGCCCTGGAAGAAGCAAAGCTAGGAGATGCTCCCTACGGTGCAGTAATTGTTAAAGATAATCAAGTAATTATTAAAGCACACAATACTGTGGAAACGGATAATGACCCAACTGCCCATGCAGAACTTAACGCGATTCGTTGTTTAACAAAAGAAATGAAAAATCCTTCTTTAGAAGGTTATACCTTGTACACAACTTGCGAACCGTGCCCAATGTGTACAACAGCTTGTATATGGGCAGGGATATCTGAAATTATATTTGGAGCTTCCATTCAAGACTTGATTGAGGCTGGTGTTTCCCAGCTTGACTTATCTAGTGAAGAAATTATTAGAAAAGGGTTTAAGAAAATAAAAGTGACCAAAGGAATTCTAAAAGAAGAAGCTTTACAATTATTCAATCATTCATGCGGCTAGGTTTATTGGGTAAAGGCAGCTTAGCCGAGGTGTGAAAATTCTTGTGACACGCTTACCCACTGATGATACCCCTTAAAAAGGGGACTTTGAGTGGTTCGGTTCCTTCCTCTTTAAGCTTCCCTAAGGCAGGGTGGTTTCATTTATTAAAAGAAAATTATGTAGCGTTGATTTTGGTTGGCGGTAGGGGCTTTTTGATTGCCATGCCCCTACAAAATGTCGCAATGCCTCGATATTTTCTAAGGGTTGTATGAAACCACCCTGCTTTTTAAACTTCCTTAGGGGGAGCGGATACTCTCGGATATTAGGAGGGACATCCTCTTCCGCAGGATTTCGTTAACGTGCCACTTCAGCGGCAATTAAAGGTAAAAATTCCGGTTTTCTAAACCTTAATTCAGCTCATTTAGAAAGCATATCAATTGGCAAACCCTCTTCTGTCCTTGCGAAGGTAACAGAAGAGGGTTCGCTGTGGAAAATAAAGAAAAATTAAATGGGGTGGTTCCGTCTAGGAGGAAGCGTTTCCGAAGAACCGATATTTCTTTTAAAGTCAATTCGTATTTTCCCTGAAATAAAGATGTAAAAGTTATTAAGTTCACAATTTTATTAATTTGACTTTATTATAACTTTATTTAAATAAACGTATTCTGGTTTTAGTGAGCAAAGCATCTACAAAATAACAAGTTATGAAAAAGCTTTTGATGTTGGTAGCGATCGCGCTGTTCGTTCCATTCTTTGGCCAGCGCTCCGAAGCCGCCACGATGCTTAAGGTGTCGCAAGAATCTAAACCAGGTTTGGGTGACTTTGATAGTAATATCTTGGGGTTTGTTGAAGCTTTCAGTACAAATACAACAGCAGCCAATTACTACCAGTATAGCAAAGGTTATAATTCATCCTTTAGTAACCCAGCCCTGAGTTTAACGGCTAAGCAATCTCACCTTTTTTTTGTAGATGCTATTGATGGGCTGTCACTGTTCATCGTTCATTCTAAGCCGGGTAATCTAACAGGTGGAGCAGCTAAAATGAGCTTTAACTTGTTGGGAGATACGGCGGAATTAAAAATTGTTGACGATTTAGGTGAGGCAACTGCAAATTCCACTGGCAGCCTCTTTATTTCAAATCAGGGTTGGGGAGCTTGTTGCACTGATGGTTTAGCCATTGGTTCGCTTGACAGCAATTGGGAAATGTTAGTGCAATTTACTGTACCGCCTAGAGAGTTGAACCGCTGGCAAGTGTATTCTTCATCAACCTTGGCAAATATTTCACTCTCGATGCAAACAGGGCGTCGAGTAAAATTAAACGTTGCACCCGTATCTACACCCGAGCCTTCAAGCATGACTTCCTTAGTTTTTGCCGGGTTAGCACTGGCTGTGCATCGTCGCACTCAGGGCGGTATTTTGTAATGGATAATTTGTATTTTTTATCAGACTTCTAGGTATGGGGTTATCTTTATCTTTATACAGTCAGCAATGGTTTGGATTGATAAGGTTCTATAAGCTACAAAAAACGGGAGCATCCCGCTTTTGTAAAAAAGCCACAAACGGTCAATCAATTCTAGAGTTGCCCGATCGAGCGTCAAACTTGCGAATGATACTCGATAAAGTGGGGAAAATTTTCCTTCAGTTTTGATGGGGCATCAAAAACTGGCATCTGGAGAGTCTTGGGAATACCCCCTCCCCCTGGATTTTGAGCTGCGACCGGATCGGCTAAGATATCAAGGCACACGTAAAGGGTAACAACGTGGGGAAACGCCGGTGCAAATCCGGGGCTGTGCGGCAGCTGTAAACGAGGTGACTCTCGGAAGCCAGAATGCCTACTTAGTACTACCTTCATACAGTCTAACTTCCTGCCTTGCACGGGAAAGGAGCAATCAAATTGATGCCTAGTATAAATTCAACCGATCTGATGGGACTGCAATCCCCTACTCCCCAGTCGATTCAATTGCCGCCGCTACCTTTGCGTCGTCCGTTGTTGATGGTTGGTCATGGCACCAAAGATGAGGATGGACGGCAGAGTCTTCTAGATTTTGCCGATGCGTATCAAGCGTTAGACCCGTCGCGTCCTGTTTTACCTTGTTTTCTAGAACTCACTACCCCCACGATACAGGAGGGGGTGGATCGCTGTGTAGAAGAGGGTTACACGGAACTCTCTGTATTGCCGATTTTGCTATTTGCAGCTCGACACAATAAGTTTGATGTTACGAATGAGTTAGACCGGGCAAGGGTTAGACATCCCCAGGTGAAGTTTTACTATGGGCGTCATTTTGGGATTACGCCAGGGATTTTGGATTTGTGGCGATCGCGTCTTTCGGAATTAGACCAACCCCAGTACAATCGCTCAGAAACGGTTCTGCTCTTTGTCGGTCGGGGTTCCAGCGATCCTGATGCGAACAGCGATGTTTATAAGCTTGCCCGGATTCTGTGGGAAGGTAGCGGCTACGCCACCGTTGAAACTTGCTTTATCGGCATTACCCATCCTCGCCTAGAAGAAGGGTTCCGCCGTGCTAGACTCTACGAGCCTAAACGCATTATCGTCCTACCGTACTTCCTATTTACCGGCGTCTTAGTTAAAAAGATTTTCGACATCACGGCGCAACAACAGGAGCAATACCCGGATATTTCCATGACTTGCCTACCAGAAATGGGCATTCACCCTCAGTTGTTGTCTGTATTAAGAGAACGAGAAATTGAGACACAGTTGGGGCAAGTGCAAATGAATTGCGAAATGTGCAAATTCAGGATAGCAGCCAATAGCAACAGTAAGGGGCACACTCCCGCCCACGATCATTCTCATCATGGGCATGGACATGGGCATGGGCATGGGCATGGGCACGGGCATGGTCACGATCATGCTCACCCTGCTGAAGATCCATACAGAAATGTAGAGCAATATCACCAAAAGATTTGGCAAGCGCCTTGAATATTTGATAAGTAGTCATTAGTCAGTTGTTATTAGTCATTGGTGTCACTCGCAAAGAACTTAGAACTAATGACTACTGACACCCAACTACTTCATTACCTAAAAACTGATGTCTAAAGAATTTGTAATTGGTGAGCGAGTCCGTGTGGTAACGTTGCCGCCTTACGTTAAAACAGCGGAACCGATGCCGATGCTGCGTCCTCCTGATGTGATTCAGCTTGGGGAAGAGGGGGTCGTTGTTGACCGGCGTCCAGGGGGATATTGGAGCGTCCGCTTTGCCAGAGGAGTTTTTTTGCTGGATAGCCAGTTTATAGAGTCTGTGCAGGCAATCGCTGATACCGAATCAGAGACAGAGGCAACTGATGTGCGATCGCACAATGTACTACCGGAGCAAAAATATATCGTTGACCCCAGCTGAGCCAGAGGCGATCGCGTGTCTTCAAAGCGAGGCGTTCGCCTAGCGCTGACTTGTCAGTTCGCACCTCAACAATCGCTAACCCCGATTAAATTACTTCCGCTTTTTCTGGTTTTTCTTGCGTGACTCCTTGGACATCTTTTTTTTAGACTTGGCTTTGGGATCGCTCTTGCCAGGGCGAAAGCCTTTTGCTTCCTGAGAAATTGATGAACCCGTGAAGCCAGGATCGCTGACCCCCTTTCTTTGAAAGCTCTGGTTAAATTCTTTCTTCGGTAATTCTTCAGGCGACTTCAAGCCCAATCCCACCTGCACATCATCCCAGTCTCCTACCAAGAAACGATCCACGGTATCAGCAGCAAAGACACGCTCTATCAGCGGCGCGGACTCTACCGCCTTCAGATCGACCAGGGAACCTATGAGAAAGCTATTCAATTCTGAGCCGTTTTCTGCAAACGATTCTAGTTGATGGGTGAGAATCGCAACACACTCAGGACGAGCCTCAGGATGATCGATTGCAATGTCTTCCAGACAGTTAAGAGCCGTTGTGCGGGGGAATATCGCCTGAGAGGTATCCGCTAGATAAGCCGCCAGAGCCGGAATCGCGGCTTGCCCGATCATGCTATAGACTAATGGCAGTTCTTCGGCAATCCATTCCCAATAGTTGCTTTCCTCTTTCTCAAACAAGCCCATGAGCGGCTCAATGCCAGCCTCAGCGCGGAGTTGGCCCAATGCTCTCCAGGCATGAATGGGTGCCCAGGATTCGAGCGTGTCTTCATCATCCCGGTATAACTCGTTGTCTGTTGCCATGCGGATCAAGTTAGGAATGTCCGTGGGGGCAATACCGAGTTCCAGATAGTCAGGCCAATTGTCAAAGTCCATCTCGGCGCAATTGCCATAGGTGAGCAGCTGGTTTACTGGTGGTGCATAACTCTCTATGCTCATCTCAACCCCTTTGTTTTCATCTCGATTGCTTCTCCCTAGATTCACTTGAGCTTTGGCACCCTCAAGTCCTCATCTCTATCACGATACCGAGGATGAATCAATATAGATAATTAGTCGCGGGATAGCGAAGCAACGTTACTCTCAAGCGTGCTTCGCCTTCATTAATTCACCGCTACTAGGTGAAAAAGTGAGTTGGGAGGGGAAGATCCCCGGTGCGATCGCCCTCTTGTATTCTTTTCTTTGGGTTCTTTGCAGTTGGTTTAGTTCCTGTGCCTTTTTAGGGTGCGGATGATTGCCTCGCGCTAACTTCTAGAACTAAACGGTCTAGTGCAAGTTGCATCTGGGTACAAACTTTTTCATAGCAAGCATTCACATAAGCGCGATCGCTCGCTGCTGCACGACCATAGCGTTCAAACACAATTGGGGCTAGGACGCGGGTATGAATTTGCACTGGTAGCGGAAAATTCGGGATCGGGCCAATTGCCACTCCCCAAGGCAACCCTAAATAAAGTGGAAATACACCCGTCTCAGCATCTAACTTCCAGGGAAAGCCCCATTCATGCAGTTGTCGCACTTGCTGGTAGAAATCGGCTAGAACAATCAGCGTCTCGTGGGCACCATGAGAAATAATCGGTACAATTGGCGCTTCTTCCCGCAGTGCCAGTTTGATAAATCCCTTACGCCCTGCTAGATGAATTTGATAACGCTGGTTGTAAGGACGAAACATATCTTCAGCCCCGCCAGGATAGACGAGTACGGCAGCACCTCGCTGGAGGGCAGCGATCGCTACTTTCGGATGCGCGATCAGCGCCCCTACCTGGGCAGCTGGCACCGCGAAGATAGGAGTTTTCCAAGCTGACGGATGCATGAGTCCATAAGCTAAGCGTTCGTAGCCAAACCGGCGGAACCAGTCATACAAAAACATCGAAGTATCGGGCGAAGCCAAACCTCCATTATGGGAACCGACAACCAGCACCTTCCCTTCGGGGGGCATATGATGCCAGCCATCCGTTTGAACCCGAAAATAGTGGCGGTAGAACCATTCCCATACCGGCATCCAAGCTTTAATCACATCGGGATTTCGCTCTTCTAGCGACCAACCATCAAACTGATGACCGGCGGTTTTGCCGTCACTGCCTCTGCTACCCGTAGAAACATTAATATTGTCAAACAATGGTTCTTAACCACCCGAAACTCATAAATTGCGTTCTTTAGGATAATCTGCTGCCGAGTCTATTGGCAAACATTTTCCCTTTTTCTAGCGATCGTTTCCCAATCTTTTTCGGTTGAGGCTCGATCCCCAAACCCTGATTAACAAAAGGGGCAAATTTCCTCCCTTTTAAGGGGCTAGGGAAGGGATTTCTAAGGAGCGAACACCACTAAGGGGACGTATTGCATTACTTGCGCTCTCAGTTTACCTATCTTGCCCTCATTTCTACCTTTTGTGTTGTTTGCGCCTGGAGTGGTTCATTTCTTTTCTGGAATTACCAAGTCTGCAATTAAAGGTCGGTGGTCTGAACCAACATTCGGCCCAGTGCGAATATTCTTGACTTTAATTTCTGGACTGATTAAACAATGATCGATAGGAATGGATAAAGCAAAAGAGAAACGTGGGAGAGTTTGAGAATAAGAAGCTTTCATAGGCCAACTCGGTAGAATTCCAAATCCTTTCTGGGCATTATGCAGCCCAGTTTTATTGATAAATCTTTTGTAATAAGGAGACCACATAGTTATATTTAAATCCCCAACCATTACAACTGGGGTTTTCAATTTTTGTATATATTGGCTGATTTTGTCTAGCTGTTGATTCCGAGAATGAAAGAAGGTAGGTTTGACGGGCGGTAGCGGATGAGTGGCAATCAGGGTAATCAATTGTCCGTTCATCGTAAAGTTGCCAACAATACTATTATTTTTATCTGTCCCAAAAAGATTGATAGAAGCGTTGGTGAGAGGCTGCTTGCTATAAACGGCGATACCTAGATTATAAGGATTAGGTTTTTTGATGGAGTAGGGAAGAATATCAAGAACAGAATCTAATTGTTTTATCCAAGCGTCGTTAACTTCTAAAAAGACAGCAATTTCTGGTTTTTCTTTTCTAACGACAGATAATATTTTTGAATAGCTTTTATTTTGCGTATTCAGATTTGAGCTTAAAATTCGGATAGATTCAATATTATTCCCCGGTTTTGGCGATAGAGAAATATACCAAGGGAGTATCTCGGCCAAAAGTAGAGAAATACAAAATAGGCTAATCAAGATTAAGAGTTTTTTGCGAGTCAGTAAGAGTAAGGCAAATAACACTAACCCTACAATGAGATATTGCAGTTTAAAGTGAGAAAGCTGTTCTAAAAAGATATTCCAGCCAACTAAGCTAAGCAAAGAAAGCAGCGTTATCCCCAAAATCCCCAAGAATAATAAATAGGGAATTAGCTTGATGAAGAGATGGTTGTGGGAATTTTTATTCAGCGATCGCATACACAGTGTTACCAGCGCCTACCTTGAGCGTACCAGGTTGAACGCGGGTGGGAAAGCTAGAGCTGTCTCATCTACATAGACAACTCTATTTTTGCGGAAGGTGGGGCCAAATGAGCGCGATCGCTAACCGGAGTGACTCCCCCACCATTGAAAAACGCACCGTTTCATCCGCCGTCTTCTCCCACTGCAACAACTGCTTTTGGAACGTCTGGTCTTGCTTTGCTCGCTTCACCAGCGCCTGACTAATCATTGTCTTTTGGATTTCTTCGGTCGAGATCCCCTCGTTCTTCAGGAAATTCAACAACCGCTGCACGCTTTCGACCAACTGCTCTGGCGCTTGGGAGAGGATAATCAGTTGGATCTGTTTCACCACCTCTTGATAAATCCGCAGCCGATAATCGGGTGGAGGCGACGGTAGTAACGGTGGCGGTGGCGGTGGCGGTACCTTCAGCGTTACAGGTGGATTTTCTGGGCGAACCTTGATTTCCAGCAGATCCAAGATCGCTTGTCGCTTAGACTCTACCAACTGAAGCATCTCCGGGTAGATCTGCAAAACTCGTTGAGACAGAGTTTTCGCATTCACAAAATGACTCGACGCCAGTTTTAGCAGATACTGCTCCTCCTGGGGTTGGTAAGACTTAATACTGAGTTGCAAGTCAGGAGAATCGAGTTGCACCTGAGCCAAAGTAAACACCAGCGCTTCCCAATTCGGAGCTTCTTTCAAAAAAACTTCTATGGTAGTGGCACCCTCCGCACCCTCCGCGTCCCCGGTGCTATCGTCCTTGCCAAATTCCCCCGGCTCAAAATCCCGACCGATTGGAAAGCGCTCAGTCGGTTTTTTAGTCGCGTAATTAAACCGGGTAAAAACATAACGGCACTCCACCTTAGAAAGATCGACATCCTCAAGATGCCAGTTGCTGATGCAACAGCCGGTCAGTTGCGCTTGGTCGAGATTGGTGCGAATCAGATGACTTTCTAGAAGATAGGCGTCGCCCAAATTTGCCTCGGACATCGTGCAGTCGCCCAGGTATGCCCCGCTCAAATCAGCTTTCCGCAGATCCGCCCCGCGTAAATTTGCCTCGCTCAAGTCGGCACGTAACAAATACACATCCTGCAAGATCGCTCGCAGTAAATAAGCTTTTCGCAAACTGGCTTTGAGTAAATACGCTCCCGTTAAATTTACCCGACTCAAGTCAGCACTATTAAGAATCGCCTCGCTCAAATCGGCACCGATGAGAATTGACCGATGCAAGTCTGCCTCAGTCAAATTTGCCGCCCGCAAGTAGGCGGAACTGAGGTCGGCTTCCGTCAAGTTGGTGCCGACTAAAATTGCATCTCGTAAATTCGCAGCTTCTAGATGCGCTTCCCGAAGATTTGCACTGCTGAGGTTTGCGCCAACCAAGCTAGCGCGACGGAGATTTGCCTCCATCAACTCGGCTTCGATTAACTGAGTGCCGTTGAGTTTGGCATTTTCGAGATTGATTTGATCCAGCTTCGCCCTACGCAAGTCAGCACCGCTCAAGTCGGCTTCTTGAAGCACCGCCCAGTTGAGGTCGGCGTCTTGGAGAGTGGCTAAACGCAAGTCCACTTTCACCATCCGAGCGCGACTCAAAATTGCCTGGTTAAGATTGGCACCTGTGAGGTTGACACTCCGCATATCGGCTTGGCGCAGACAAGCACCAATCAGCTTGGATTGGTTCAGAGAAGCCCAACTGAGGTTGGCACCGCTCAAGTTCGCTCCGGTTAAGTTTATATCGCGGAGATTGACCCCGCCGAGGCTGGCTCCACTGAGGTCTACATAGGAAAAATCGCGTTCTCCTTGTCGGTACCGATCGAGGAAGTTATGTATTTGCACACCCTTGAAGGATAAAAATTATTAAATTTTAAAAATAAAAAATTTAAAAGGCAAAATTTTTAGGGATTTCCTTCTTTATTTTGCCTTTTAAATGAGTAAAACTTGGCTCTTTTATGGTACCCAGCGCGGATGAAATCCAGCGAAAGGCAGCGCCTCTGGTTGGAGCTGGGCTTGGGGTTGTGCAGCTTCTGGCTGGCTCAGGGGAAGCAGCCAAAGGCGACTGGTCGCGATCGCTTGTCCTTCACTGGTTCTCAAACTGTCTGCCGCGGTTGCCGTCTCGTTGGTCACAACTTGGTCAAACAGCAGCGCTAACCCATCCGGTGCCAGACTCATCTGAATATCCCGCTGGATGGGCAGGAGCAACAGCGGCTCGATCGCCTTTGCATCCAGAATTCCTTTCTCTGTCTGGAGGTCAATTTCCGCAATGTAAGGCTGTTCTTGGTACTCTTCGCCTGGCAGTAACTGAGTCAGCAGGCAGTAGAGCGTTTCCTTATAGGGAGCAAACTGACAGTTGAGTATTGAGCCATTTGTTCGCAGCAGTTCTTTCTGTGCGCCTTGGTTGGTGACTAAAAAGAGCGATCGCGTGTAATCTGTATTAAATTTCACCATCGCTGCTGCCGAGCCATCTCTGGCAAAATCCAGCGCCATCCCAAACTTGGGCAGAAAATCTAGCGGTTTGGCTCCTGGTGTCAGCGGCAGAATCGCGATGCCCTCTCCCTGAGCGCTTGCCACCGAGGCACTATCCGGCGCAATCAAAAAATCCCCGCCCGGTTGGTTATTCAGCGGTTGCGGCTGTGCATTCGGTCGGACTACCCACAAGCCAAATTCGGCTGGATTTTGGCTGTTCACCCGCTGAACAACAATCGTTTGCCCATCCGCCGCTAAGTCAAATTTGAGATTCTGGTAATTTTTATTATCTAAAACCAGATTCATTCTGCCTGGGGGATCGAGATCCTTTTCAGATTTTCCTTTGGTTTTGTAATGGAGTCCGGTACTGACGGTGTACAGTTGTTGCGCCAATACACCGGGTTGGTTATTCGTCACGTCGGTGGCAGAAAACAAAACCTTGTCACCATCTGGATACACCTTAAAGTCCATCACCACGAGGTCTTTAGGCGTCAGAACGGTTTTTTTGTTTTGGGTGAGGTTGTAGAGGATTAACTGTCCCTGTTCTTCTTTCTCAACGCCCAGGTAGATAAAAGCGCGATCGCGGGTGCGAAACTGACTCGTAAACGGCTGAATTGCCCTTCCTGTTTTTCCTTGAGTCCCCAAGCGCTCTCGCGCCCCCTGTAATTCCACTTTATAGTCAGTGTCATAGGATGCTGGGGAAGTGAGGGTATAAGACATCTTCCTCCCCGCCCAACTGAATTTACCCCCCAAAGGTGGAGCGATTCGCAGATTTGCTTCCACGCTGCTGTGTTCCATCGGGCGGCTAAAGGTGAGGATAAAGGAAGTATCCTCAACACCTATTTTTTCTCCCTGCCAGTTGAAATCCCGCACGCGAGGCCCGGTGACTAAAAAACAGTTCGTGCCGCAGGCATCGCCACCCCACACGACTAGCCCAATCACCACGCTTAGCACCAGCATTAGCGTTAGCGCTAGACGGTCAACAGGTTGCCCCCATTTTCGATTTTCGATTTTTGATTTTCGATTTATCACTGCCTTCGTCCTCGCCAATCTAAAATCTAAAATCGTCTAATAATCATACGGGTTCTTCGGTGCTTCTATTTTTTTGAGGGAGTTTGCCTTGATGGTGAGTTGGCGTTTGTTTTCTAGAGTTTCAGTGATCATCTCACCTTCAACTTCTAACCAAGTATCAGGGGCATAAGCTGTCCGGTTTTCAGTGAGTTTCACTGGCAGTCCCACGGGATAAGCATCTGCGGCACAGCAGGTAATCACAAATTGCGAAATTAACAGATATTGCTCAGAGAGTTTTGGTGGATGGACAACAAATCCCTTTACTTTAACTTTTTGACCCGTGTAGGTATCGGGTTCTGGATTGAAGTTGAGCGTCCGCACCCAGTCCATGAGCGATCGCTCTTCCGGTCTTGTTGAAGAGCGAAATGATTGGGGTTGCACTCGTGTCAAGGTCAAAGAATCGGTAATTCCCCGATCGAGCGCTGTGCTTGAGTTAAAGGCGCGGGGGGCAACCAATAAACCAGCGATTGCCGTCAACAGTAACAATACACTGCTCCAACCAGGAGGAAATAGGGTGATGTGCTGAAGAACTGCCACCGACCGCTTTTCCTTCCGGTTATTTAATATTTTCCCAATCAGTTGCATGGCGCTCAATGCCGCCATAATTAACAAGCAGATGGCAGTGACAACAACATATTTAAAGTAATCTTTGTGAATCAGCAGGTATAACTGACCCGTGAACCAATATTTCAGGAGCAAGGCTCCCCAAGCCGTTAGTGCTAGGACATCCAAGCCGGGAATTATAAATTTTTGAGAAATAATTTTTGGTTGATTGGTCATTGGTAAGGGTACGAATCGCTAATTTAAGACGGGTTGATTGTGAATCGTTCTAGGAATCTGTTTTCCCTGAGCCAATTGCAACTCACCACTCATCTTAGAAAAAGTACGTATACAGGAGAGTCATTATAAAAGTCAGCTGAGCTGCAAGACCAAATAGGTAAAACACAGCTCTGGGTTTGAAAATGGATAACATCAAACCGATGCCTTTGAGGTCAATCATGGGGCCAAATACCAGAAAGGCTAACAAGGAGCCGCTGGTAAATGTTGTGGCAAAGGAAAGGGCAAAAAAGGAATCGACCGTTGAACAAATGGACACGAGAGCCGCTAATCCCATCATCGCAAGGATGGAGGTGATTGGTCCCTGACCCAAGCTGAGGATCAGTTCGCGGGGAGCGAGTACCTGAATCGCCGCTGCGATCGCGCTTCCCAAAATTAACACGCCTCCCAATTCCCGCAGCTCTTGCACTGTATTATCAAGGAACATCCGCAGCTTGAAAGGCAGGGGTTTTGACGTAATCGATTGACCCATCATCCCACCGCCGGAGACGCCAACGGCGCTCATTATCGGTTGCGGTTGTCCCAGCCAAAACGTGCCGGATTTTAACAAGGTGGGAGTATCGTCTTCCCGTGCCCCTTGAGTTTGCATCTGAGGTATGGCGCAAGCGATCGCGGGTTGCAGTAACGGCTTCAGATTAGATTGAACGCTGAAAACCGAGGCAATAATTGTCGCGATCGATAAAGAAAATACCACCCGCAACACGACAATTTCTGGCTGATCTCGAAACGCTACCCAGGTTGACCAGATGACGATCGGATTAATGGTCGGTGCCGCGAGCAAAAACCCAACTGCCACAGGTGCAGGCACTCCCTGCATCAGCAACCGTCGCGCCACCGGCACGTTGCCGCACTCACACACCGGAAACAAAAAGCCCGCACAACTGCCTACAAATGCCCCCAAAATGGGGTTTTTCGGCATGGCAGAAATCAGCTTGCCCTCATCAATCCACAACAGGAGCAAACCGGAGAGCAATACCCCCAGTAGTAAGAAAGGCATTGCCTCTACCAGCAAACTCAAAAACAAGGTGAAAGCGTTGTGCAGTTGATTCATGCTTTGGATCGTGAGAAGCCTTTTTTAGCTTTATGAGGTTGCCAAGACATTTTAGCGGTTATTACTACTCATCACTAGGGCTGATGAATGTGCTAGTGGACGAACCCGATTACCAAAAGTTGCTCGCTTTCTCCCTTATCTATCGGTTGCTTTACCGTAAATTTACGGAGTTTACCGAACCTTTGTAGTTTGTAACACGGACGATTGCTAGTGAAAATGCTATCCTAAGCTTGAAGTATACTCAAGCTTCCATTGCTGCGTTTTCATGCAGCGGGGTACCCTGTGCTGAACGCATTTTTATCACTTCCTTTGTCATCCAATCGAAGCCAGCAAGACTTGTGTTTAGAGTCCACGCTGCGATCGCTATCGCTTCACGATTGTCAGATTGAATATCATCAACTTGGTTGGGAAGTAACTCAGACTCTTAAAGCCAATCCGCTACTCCCAGGCGTCATCTTGATGAAGCAGGGTCAATTCGCTGGGATGATTTCGCGGCGGCGATTTTTGGAATACATGAGCCGTCCCTACGGATTGGAACTCTTTTCCAAACGTCCCATTGAATGTTTATATCGTTCTGCCGAAACGGAAACTTTGATTCTGAACGGCGATACGTTAATTGTGGCGGCGGCGCGTCACTCTTTGCAACGAGCGGCTGAGTTACTTTATGAACCGATTGTGGTGGAGGTCGCGCCGCAAGTTTATCGATTATTAGATGTACATGAATTACTGATTGCTCAGTCGCAAATTCACGAATTAGCAACTGAACTGCTCACTCAACTTTATACTCATCTGGAAGCAGCAAACCAACAATTGCTGCGCCTTGCCACTTCTGATGGTTTGACTGGGGTTGCTAACCGACACCGTTTTGATAGCTATCTCGATTCCTGTTGGCACCAGATGCAGGCGAGTAATTCAGCATTATCGCTGATCTTGTGCGATGTTGATTTCTTCAAAAAGTACAACGATACCTACGGTCATCAAGCGGGTGATGACACTTTGCGACAGGTAGCGGGTGCCATCCAGCAAGCAGTGCAGCGACCGGAAGATTTAGTGGCACGCTATGGGGGCGAAGAATTTGCCGTGATTTTGCCGCACACATCGCTAGAGGGTGCCCTTCAGGTCGCAGAACACATCAGACTGACCGTGAAAGCCTTGAAGATAGCCCATGCTTGCTCAGAAAGCGATTACATCACCTTAAGTTTAGGTGTTGCTACGATCTTTCCTAGCTCAACGTTTATGCCTGCAATGCTGATTGCAGCAGCGGACAAAAAGCTTTATCAGGCAAAACAGACAGGACGAGATAAGGCTGAAGGCCATCTGCTTTGCGTACCGCGCGATCGCTCATCCGTTTTTGAGCCATCTGCAACTTCTTGAATACAAATTATTCCGCTTTAGATAAATATATAGAGTTGTTTTAGTTTAGTAAAAAGTGTAAATTATTGTATTTTTATAACAATTAAAAAACCTCTTGAGTCGTCATTTTTTAACCAAAAGTTAATCAAATCTTTAAATCATATTTAAAGTTAAACTAAGGTTTTAGCTGTAAAATTTATAACTTAAATCAGTAGAATGTGGGGATAAAGTAAATTTTGCATCTCCCTATACAGCGAATAAGAACTGATTGAGGTAATTTATGATGGCTTGGCAAGAATCTCCGCCGGAATTATCAGTTCTTCCTCTGTCCCAGATAAAGAACCTCAATTTAGAGTCAACCCTTCAAGAGCTTCCGCTATACGATTTTCAGATAGAAGCCTCTGGTCTGGGGCAGGAAGTTAACAAAGAATTTGAAGGAAATGCGCTGCTACCAGGAGTCATTTTAACGATAGAAAGTCAGTTTGCGGGAATGATTTCGCGGCGACGATTTTTAGAACAAATGAGCCGTCCTTATGGACTAGAATTATTTTTAAAACGACCCTTACAATCTTTATATCAATTCGCCAGTACCCATGTTTTGAAACTTTCTGGCGATACGTTAATTGTAGCGGCGGCAAAGCAGTCTTTGCAACGACCTCCTGAGCTACTCTATGAACCGATTGTGGTAGAGTTAGCGCCAGGAATTTACCGATTACTAGATGTACATCAATTATTGGTGGCGCAGTCAAAAATTCATGAACTCACAACCGAGTTACTCAACGAGCAAACCAAAGCTCAGATGCTGCAAACCGAAAAAATGGCGAGTTTGGGACGGACGGTTGCTGAGGTTGCCCATGAGATTAGAAACCCCATTAACTGCATTAATGGGAATTTTGGTTTTGTAGAAACTTATTACAAAAATTTAATCGGTTTATTGGCAGCTTATGAAAAAGCTGAAACTTTGAATACAATCGAAGAATTGAAAGAGGAAATTGAATATGATTTTCTTCTAGAAGATTTGCCTAAGTTGATAGGAAGTATGAAGCTGAGTGCGGAACGATTAACAAAAATCGTTGGCAGTCTGCGAAACTTTTCTCATATGGATGAAACCAAGAGACAGCCTGCTGACTTACACGAATGTATTGAAAGTACCTTATTAATTTTAAATAATCCCATCAAGCAGGGGATTCAATTAATTAAAAAATATGGCGATTTACCACTGGTGAATTGCTACTCAGGTCAACTGAGTCAGGTATTTATGAATATCATTAGTAATGCGATTGATGCACTCAAAGATCGAGTCACTGACGGGTCGGATTGGCAACCCCAGATAGAGATTACGACGGAAGTTTTAGAAATCCAAGATTCTGAATGGGTTGTAATCCGGATTGCGGATAATGGGCCGGGAATTCCACCAGAAATTCAGGATCGGATTTTTGAGACGTTCTTTACTACAAAGCCGGTGGGCAAGGGAACGGGATTGGGATTGGCAATTAGTTATCAAATTGTTACTGAGAAACACGGGGGTCATTTATCGGTGCGATCGCGTAGTGTATGTCCAGAGGATTGCTCGCCTTTGGCGTATCCTCCTCCTAGCACCGCCTCCCATAATGGTTCCGTAGTTGAAGCGTTGTCGGTGCCCGTAGCTTCTGCCGTAGGAATAGGAATCGCAGATTCCTATCCCCGGCAAGACAGAATCTATAGTGCGGCTAGCGGATGCGAGGCACCAGCAGCGGCACAGTTGCTAGCTAATTCCAGGGAGATAGAAGATTCACAACCAAGGATGGGCACAGAATTCGAGATCCGATTGCCACTCGGTTAAGGCGCTTGTTCACAATTTTTCTGGAAAATAGTAGCAGAAATTAACCTCAAGGGCAGGTGGAAAACTGCTGAAAATGGTAGTCTATGGTCATAGCTGATTCCAGCTTCACTGCTGCATTTGTGGGCGTTGTGTGTCGGTACCAAACGGATTTATATCACTTCCGTCCTTGTCCCAAGGGAGCGATCGCGACCTCTCTATAGAGTCAACTCTTGGGGAATTGCCGCTGTACAACTTTCTGGTAAAACCCATCTGTCTGGGTGTGGATATTGCCCGGATTTTTGAGAAGCATCCTCTACTGCCAGGAGCCATCTTAGTCGAACAGGGTCAGTTTGCCGGGATGATTTCGCGGCGGCGGCTTTTGGAGTACCTGATCCGTCCTCATCGACTAGAGCTGTTTTTGCACAAACCGCTGCACATCCTCTACAAGTACGCCCACTCTGAGGTTTTAATCCTTCCCGATAGTACGCCGATTTTGACAGCAACCCAGCAGGCGCTGCGGCGATCGCCTGAATTTTTGGCAGAACCTGTCGTAGTGCAAGTGGGAGAATCTGATTATCGGCTGTTAGATGTTCAGGATTTGAATGTTGTTTCTTGGCAAATCCGGGGAATCGAAGCTCAGGTGCGATATGAACGCACCCAAGCTCAGATGATTCAAAGTGAGAAAATGGCAAGCTTAGGGCGCTTAGTGGACGGAGTTGCTCACGAAATTTTAGACCCGGTTGGCTTTATTTGGGGGAACTTAACGTATGTCTCAACTTACACTGAAAACTTGATAGAATTGCTGTCTACTTATGAGACATATTTGCCGCAGATTCCTGAAGAAATTGCGGCTCTGAAAGAAGACATAGAATTTGATTTTGTACAACAAGACTTACCTCGCTCAATTTCCAGCATCCGAGCCGGAGCAGAACGATTGAAAAAGCTCGTGATGAGTCTGCAAAACTTCTGCCATATTGATGATGTTTATCCCAAGCCTGCCGATTTGCACGCTTGTTTAGATAGTATTGTTTTGCTTTTAAAAAGTCGTGTAAACAGCGAAATTGAAATTATCAGAAATTACGGTCATTTGCCGCCGGTACAATGCTACGCGGGTCAATTGAATCAGGTTTTCATGAATATCCTGACGAATGCGATTGATGCATTGATTAATCAAGCAGTCGTTCAGCAGTTTACTCAAGATTTTCAAGGAACATTGCCCCCGAATATTCAAGAGAAACCTCGGATCGAAATCACGACTGAGGTTTGTTCGCACAAGGCAAGTCAGACAGGAATTTCTGATTCGCGGTGGGTTTCCATTCGCATTGCCGATAATGGCCCTGGGATGTCTCCTGAAGTACAGCAGCAAATTCTTGAGTCTTTTTCTGTAGAGAAACGCTCTGCTAAAGAGACGAGTTTATCGGTAAGTTATCAGATTGTGACGGCGAAGCACGGTGGAAAATTAAGAATGCGATCGCGTAGTGTATGCCGTTTGGGCGACTCGCTTAGTGTATGTCCTGAGGATTACTCGCGCAGTGGATGCCCAGAGAGCGGATCTCCTCAGGGGTATGCCACTCCTAGCAATTCCAGCGGAGAACCTAAACCAGGCATTGGCACCGAATTTGAGATTTTGTTGCCTTTGGTTTAATTAAAAATTAACAAGCCGCTGTATTTTTAATTGGGCAACTTTCAGGACTCTAAGGCTCTACTTTTACAGGAGTTCCGATGTTGACCTGTGCATACAAAGCCAAAATATCCTGATTACGCATCCGGACGCAGCCGTGAGAAACTGCCTGTCCCACCAGTTTTTCCTGGGGGGTGCCATGAAACCCGATAAAATTGCGTCCGTCTGTCCAAAAAGCGATCCACCTGGCTCCTAAAGGATTATCTGCGCCTGGAGGGACGACCTTTCCATTCCAAGGATGCTGCCAAGCTGGATTGCGTAGCATTTGCGTCACCTTAAACGTGCCTGTAGGCGTCTCCCAACCCTTTTTACCGACCGCGATCGGATAACTTGCTTTCACCTGATTGTCTCGGTAGACATAGACGCGGCGATCGCTTAATTTAATCACTAAATGAGTATCAGGCGTGGTACTCGCTGGGGAGAGTTCCTCCAAAGGCAGATAGAGAGAGGGTGCCCCCAGAGGAGGCAATTGTGGTTCCGAAGGCAATTCGATCGTTGCCTCTCTGGTAGTTGCCAAAGCTTGTGTTGGAACTGAGGCAGCCGTCTGCTGCCGAACGCCCAGCAATAGAACCGCTGTACTGAAGCACAGCAGCTTGAAGCTTCCAGATGGTAATTTACCTCCCAGCATTCCTGTCCTCTCTTTTCCCTGGTCAACGACTCTTATCGAATTATTATCTGAGATCAAAACTGTAAATCACACTGAGCTGACTGACTTGTTTAAAATTGGATTTTCCTAGTCTTGTCAAGTCTCACAAAGTCAGATTTTATTCCCAGCTCTACTCCTAAGGGCTTATATAGTCCGGTAGATTGAATCTTCAGTAGAGCTAGATAGGATTTGGGCAATAATCCAGGCATTTTCATCCGTTGCTAAGTACAACTGTTGCCGATAGTCAAGTTTATTACCCAAATATTTTAAAAGTGAGGGTGTAATGCGTTTACAAAAAACCAAAGTATTGACAGGTACGATGCTAACACTGTTACTCTCGGCAGTATCGGTGTTTCCAGCGATCGCTCGCCCAGTATCTGAAGGTGAATCAAGGCAGCTCATTAGCCAAACAAACACCGACACACCTACTGCCAATCCAACCAACACCAACACAACTACTCCTAACTCAACCGATACGAATCAAGTAGTTAGAGGCACCGTCAGCAGCATTAGAGGCAATGTAGTCACGCTAAGACTGCCAGACGGTACAACCAGAAGTATGATGCTCTCACCAGAGGATCTAACTCGGTTGAACCTCATGCCAGGAATGGAGATTAGCGCCACATTGGATGACCAGAATATGGCTAGCAATGTGAGTATGGTTGAAGCAGCCGATGCGACAGATACTACTCGCCTCAACAGAACCCGTCGAGTGGAAGAGACAACGATTCAGCGAAGAACGGTGCAGACAACACCGTCTCCTGGTCCGACAACAACCACTGGAGAGACCACAAGCACTCCAGATACAGCTCAAACCGAACCGCAGACGACTGAGGCAGCGCCAGTGCCAGCGCTTTGGTAATGACTTCACCAGCATTCTTGAGCAATTAACAAAGAATCGTTAATGTAGCCATGCCGTCCTTTTGGGGACGGCATGGTTATTTTAGGAAATAATTTTCCGAGATAGATTCCGAGATAGATGCTTGGTTGCGATCGCGCTAGGATTCTGAACAAATTCAAACGTCCTGATTCATTTCTAGCAATCCAGGCGGTGGCGTAATTTCAATTCGTCGATTCTCCAGGTCTACCACAGGCGCGATCGCTTTCACAAAAGGAATCAAAATGGTAGACAGCTTCGGTGGCTTGGGTCTAAGAACTTTCCGTTTTTTACTGGTTCGATTGACTTCCCCTTTCTGGGGTGTTTCCGGCTCATCCTCTGGCGCTACAGCTACAGGTTGCTGGTGCAACTGTACTTCTAGTAAATCGTTGCCAGCCGGAAATACATTCACCACCACGCCCAAGTTTTCTCCCGATTCTTGAAGAAAAACTTCCATCCCAATTAAGTCTAGAACGTGGTATTCATCTTCTTCCAAGATCGGCCGATCGGAAGCTTTCACCATTAACTTGGTTCCCGCTAGCGCCTCCGCTCGATCCCGATTTTCTACCTCAGCAAGCTGTACAACGTATAGATTTTTACCATCTATATACCGCCCTTTCACCAATTTCACTGGCTGCGGTTCTGTCTCGCCCGGTCGCAACATCCAACGCTCTCCCGGTTCCTCAAAGCGTTCTGGGAATTGGGATTCTGGATACACCCGCAACTCCCCTTTCATCCCTTGAGCGGCAACAATTGTGCCAATTTCTAACCACTGGTCATTGGTCATCAGCTTTCTGTATTCCGTATTCCGTATTCTTTTTCATGCCCTACCGTGTACGCACAAATCTTCTTGTACTTGCCAGTCCGGTTTTGATCCCCCTAACTCCCCGATAAATTGGGGGAGCAATCAACGTTTTGCCACTTAATCAAAGATATGTGTACACAGTAGTGAATGCTTTGATAACTGGAAGGGGCGGCGACACAGAGACTTCTAAAAGTCCGCGCTTTTCTGACTTAGTTTGCATAGCCGCGAATTCTGTCCGGCAGGGCTTTCTAACATTTAACAACTGAATATACTTGCTCTACCACCTTCGCTAAGCGCTGTATCCCGATTTCAATCTCCTGGTCTGTAGCAGTCAGGCTAATCCGAATACATTGTTGCTTGTGCGCCCATTCTTCGCGCAATCCGGGGAAGAAAGAGCTACCTGGTACGACAATGACACCGACTTGCTTTAACTGCTGGTACAGTTCCCAGTCTGTAATGGGTAAATCTTGTAACCACAGCCATGCAAAGATTGCTCCTTCGCCGCGATGCAGGAACCAAGGCAAATCTTTGGGCATTGCCTGTTCGATGCTGCTTTCCACAACATCAAACTTTTTCTGGTAGTAGGGGCGAATCACCGTGGTAGCGATTTCTGCTAGCGTTCCCGTTTCAATCGCACGGGCTGCGATCGCTTGTCCATACCGAGATGAATGAATACACATATTCGTCTGGAAACACTCCAGCGCCTGAATCCACTTTTCCTCCCCAATTGCAATCCCAATCCTTTCTCCGGGTAGCCCCGCTTTCGATAAGCTCATGCAGTGCAGGATGTTCTCTCCAAATACCGGCGTCATCTCGGTAAAATTTAACGCCGGGAACGGAGGTGCATACGCAGAATCGATCAAGACTGGGACATCATAAGGCGCAGCCAAACCGGCAATTTTTTTCACCTCGTCATCCGTGAGGACGTTGCCGGTTGGGTTACAAGGACGCGAGAATAACACGCAACCCGTATCTTCTGTAATCTTCAGTTTGCTGAAGTCCGGACGATATTTGAACCTATGGGCAGCCGCATCAATGTCTAACGCGGGTTTATAGGCAAATAAGGCTTCTGGGGTTAAAGTCAGACCCCCATAACCCGTGTAATCTGGACTCAGGGGCAGGATAATTTGCTTTAATTTACCGCTTGTGGTGTACCCCCCAAAGGCATTCGCTGCAAAGAAATAAAGCGTTTGACTGCCAGGGGTAATCAGAATATTGCGATGAGTCAGATTTAGCCCGTAGCGGCGATTGAAATCCTTTTCTACCGCTTCGATTAATGGCTCATAGCCTTGAGAGTCACCATAGCGACAAACTACATTCCCGTAATTTGAGCTAGCGAGCAATTCTTCGGTGTAATCCCGCCATAACTGCTCTACTTCTGGCAAAATCACTGGATTCCCAGGACTTAAATTAATATATTCCTGTCCAATACCTGCTTGCAGAGTTTCCTTAATATCCTTCATAATTGCCCGCACCCCAGTGAGGTGGGACATACAATCGCCAAATTGAGTCAGGGCAGGATTCATAAGCTAAAGCGACTTTGAAAATTGAGAGTTTAACAACCGGGGTGCCGAGTCAGTTGAGGCTTTTTCCCCCTTAGTTAATTTAATGAATCGTTGGTACTCTAACCAATTTAACTGTAATTTTCATGACTAATTGGCACAACTACAGCCAGTCTGGGGTTGAGAAAGTCGCAAAACCGGCTGTTTAGATTAGGCACGGTTTGGGCGTTGTCTGATAAAACTTAACAAAACCATAATCTTCCTTAGATTACTTGACTAATTTTTGGGGGAAAAATGTAAAGAGTGTAAAAAAACACAGTTTATATAGGAAATCCTGTAAAGCTATAAATCGGGCTGGATAGCAGGATGTTTTTAGGCTCTTAGCGCCTCTACTTTTTTTAGCTAAAAGCCAAACAACCCGTAGAAGATAACACGCTCCCTATCCAGACGAACGTCAAGAGCAAGCCTGTCAAGTGTAGTGCAACGGAATTTATGACAACAATTGAAACGCTGCGTGCGAAGCTACCGTTTCCTCTCAAGCGATTGGCAGACCTGGCATATAACTATTGGTGGAGTTGGACGAGCGATCGCACTTCTCTATTTCAGAACATTAATCCTGATGAATGGCACCGCTGCGGACATAACGCTGTCGCCATCCTGGAATCAGCTTCTTTAGTGCGCCTCACCCAGCTCGCTCAAGACCCCGCTTATATCAAACGGGTGAATGCACTTGTCGAGCAATTTGACAAGTACATGAACGAAAAAAATGCTTGGGCGTCTCGCGTCGCGCCGCAAATTTCCCCACAGCGACCTGTCGCCTATTTTTGTGCGGAATTTGGCATCCACGAATCCCTCCCTATCTACTCCGGCGGTTTGGGAATTTTAGCCGGAGATCACCTGAAGTCCGCCTCTGATTTAGGCGTGCCGATGGTCGCGGTAGGGCTTTGTTATCGCCAAGGTTATTTCCGTCAACGGTTGAATAGTGGCGGTTGGCAGGAAGAAAACTACGTTAACAATCCCTTTGACCAGATGCCCCTGGAGTTGCTCAAAAACCAGCAAGGGGAACCCATCACCATTGAGATGGAAATCCGGCAACGGATTGTCAAAGCCCAAATTTGGCTGGCGCGAGTCGGTCGCGTCAATCTTTACCTCCTAGATACCGACCGACACGACAACGATCCAATTGACCGCTGGTTGACAGGGCACCTGTACGGCGGCAACCAAGAAACCCGCATCGCCCAGGAAGTCGTGCTGGGGATTGGCGGCGTTCGGGCGCTGGCAGCACTGGGGATCGATCCATCGGTTTGTCATCTGAACGAAGGTCACGCGGCATTCTGCACCCTAGAGATTGCGCGACAAGAAATTCAGCGTACCGGCAAGTCTTTCTATGATATAGAGGGATTGGTGCGCGATCGCTGCGTCTTCACCACCCACACTCCCGTTCCCGCAGGTCACGATGTCTTCTCCTCAGACCTGATGGATTCCTACTTTGCTCACTACTGGCCTACATTGGGTCTGTCGCGCGAGCAATTCCTCGCCTTAGGGGCACGCCGCCTGGGCGACCCTTGGGAACCCTTCGGCATGACCGTCTTAGCTTTGCGGATGTGTCGCACTGCCAACGGTGTCAGCGAACTGCACGGTCAAGTTTCCCGCAAGATGTGGAACATTCTCTATCCCGACCGTAGCGAAGAGAAAGTGCCTATTGGTCACATTACCAATGGCGTCCATGCGCGTACCTGGACAGCACCCCTGATGGGCGACCTATATTCCCAGTACCTGGGTGAAGATTGGTCAACCCGCATGGCTGACAAACAGATGTGGGCAAAGGTGGACGGAATTCCCGATGAGGAAATCTGGTGGCGGCACCAAGTTCTCAAAGAGTGCCTGATTGCTCATACCCGTTCTAAGGTGAAATTGGCAAGGATTGGTCGCGGTGAAGAGCAATTCCGCATTGATGCCGCCGACAAGCTGCTAGACCCCAACGTGCTGACGATCGGATTTGCGCGGCGCTTCAGCCCTTACAAGCGGGGTGACTTGCTGCTGCGGGAAGCCGAACGCGCCTTGAGGATATTTGGGAATTCCCAACGACCCGTGCAAATTGTCTTTGCCGGAAAAGCGCACCCCCACGACGAAGAAGGCAAGCGGATTATCCAGCGGTTGATGGAGTGGTGCAAGCACCCCGATATTCTCAACCGAGTTGCCTTAGTTGAAGATTACGACATCTACACGGGTCAACATTTGGTGCAAGGTGTTGATGTTTGGTTGAACAACCCGCGTCGTCCTCTAGAAGCCTCCGGTACGAGTGGACAAAAAGTCTGCTTCAACGGCGGCATTAATTGCAGTGTCCTCGATGGCTGGTGGTGCGAAGGCTATCAAGAAGGACAAGATGGTAAGGGAAGCAATGGCTGGGCAATCGGTGAAGATGCCCACACCAGCGACCAAGAGTTGCAAGACCGGATTGATTCGGAATCTCTCTACCACCTACTAGAAGAGGAAATCGTTCCTCTCTACTATGACCAAGATGAGAAGGGAGTTCCTCATCGCTGGATTCAAATGATGAAGGCGTCGATTAAGACAAATTCGCCGCTATTCAACACCGACCGGATGATTGCGGACTATGTGACTCAGGTGTACGCGCCGGGAACTTCAGTCGGTACTGAACCAATTCTGGCAAGCGCGCTGGCGTAGCAAATTTGTAGGGGCAAACGGCACGCCCCTACATTAGGTATGAATTGACTCGATTTTGAGCTAAAAGTAGGGTGGGCAGTGCCCACCTGCTTTTTTTTGAACCGCAAAGAAGCAAAGGAAGAGAGAACAGATGAATCGGGTTTGGCAAGCTGATTTTTATCGGCGTCCTCTCAAAGATGAAAAAGGGCAGGTGTTGTGGGAGTTGTTGCTTTGCGATGCCACACGCAGCTTTCGTTATGACGCCTTTTGTCCTCAATCTGAAGCGAATGCTAGTTGGTTGGTTTCTCAGTTACAGCAAGCAGCGGGTGGAAATCTGCCGAATCTCATCCAAGTATTTCGTCCCCAGTCGTTGAGTTTGATTCAGGCAGCGGCGCAACAACTGGGTATTCAGGTGGAAGCAACTCGACGCACTAGGGCACTGAAGGAATATTTGCAAGAAAAGGCGCAACAATACCCCCATCTCGATAACTATACTTACACTGGCGAACTCTCATCTCTGGACAAGCCGCCGCCAGTCCCATTGCCAGAAAACCTCTGGGGAGAACAATGGCGATTTGCCACGCTTCCGGCGGTTGCTGTGGTGGAAGCTTTTGCAGAACGCCCGATTCCGATTCTGGAGATGCCAGAATTTCTTTTGCCGATCAATCTGGGTTTAGCGTCTACGGTGCCCGTTCCCGGTGTGGTCATTTACGGTGGGCGGCAATCGATGCGTTTGGCGCGTTGGCTACAAGAAGCGCGTCCCGTGTCTCTTAATTACATTGCGGGTGCGCCGGATGGGTTGATATTAGAAGCGGGATTGGTTGACCGCTGGATTGTTGCCACTTTTGAGGATAAAGAAGTTACGGCAGCAGCTAAAGCTTATCAACAGCGCCAGCAGCAGAGTCGCGGATTGCACTTTTTGCTGGTGCAACCGGATGAGTCGGGGATGACGTATAGCGGCTTTTGGCTGTTACGAGGAGAGGATTGAGGTTCTTTCTCTACCAAAAGATAGATTAAAAGCAGATTGATGCGATTTGATGCGATCGCGCCTTGCACCCGGTACACTCAACCCAGATTGAAGATGCTAGAGCGGTAGAAATTCATCGCATCTTATCCCAATTAAGCACTATCGCAATCCTGCTAACGAGTGATTAAATCCTATGTTCTCTATCACAAGTTATATGTGGCATCAATCAATGTCTACCACAGAATCTTAGTGAGATAATAAAGGTGTGAGGAAGAAAACGGAACAACCTTTTTGATAAAGGGGGAGTATTATGAAACTCAAGCTATTCGCGACACTAACATTACTCGCTCCACTATTTTTAACTATGCCAGTGAAAGCGGAGAATCCGCTACACGTAAAACAGCTATTGTCAACGAGGGAATGTGTTCGGTGCGATTTATCAGGAGCCAATCTCAGCGGCGCACATTTGATTGGTGCGGACTTGAGAGAAGCCAATTTGCAAGGCGCTAACCTGACGAATGCAAACCTCGAAGGTGCTGATCTGACGAAGGCAAACTTGACAGCAGCTAATTTAACATCAGCTTTTGTAACGAATGCCAATTTTCAGCAAGCCAATCTCAACGCCGTGAATTTTACGAACGCTAAAATTTATGACGCTAATGTGTATGGGGCATCAATGGATGACCTGATTCTCACGGATGCTGAAATATTTAACACCGGAATCGGTATTGGTGGGGAAGATGCCGATATTCCTCGTTGGGACTAGATGGTGCTGATTAGCGCTTAGGATTTTACGGAGAATTGGGGAAGTCCAATAGATTTAAAACGAGCGGCTTCCCTATTTTCGCCATCAATTAAATTTATCTTCTGAGTATCTATTAATATCAGTATTTGAGTACCCAACCCTTGAGAGGTTTAACCACCTCCGGTGTCGCTCCAGGTTGTGATGTTACTCTTTGAGAGATTTAAACCCAGTTACCTTGTCTTCGCACCGCCTGGACACGATCGCTTCTATTGAGTTTAGCGATCGCTTGTGATTTAGTGCTGGAACTTTTTTGGATATTGAGATTATTAGCGTTAATCAATGAACAGACGCCTTTTGTATGCAAAGGCTCAAGCTTATATGAACAGCGCCAGCAGCAGGGTCAGGATTGCATTTTTTACTTGTGTAACCTGATTGATGGTGGGATGACTTAGAGCGGCTTTTGGCTGTTTTGAGGGGAAGATGGAAACTCCGAAGCCTTCCAAGACTAAGATTTCAAACAACTTTAAAGAGATTCTGCAATCTCTGGTTAGAGTTTTGGTTCGCCGATGGCTCATCTCATCAGTGCGATCGCAAAATCCATAAAAAACTAATTCTCTCGGGGAAAAGTAGTATGCATCACACTTTGGATAGATGTACAAACTGTATATTAGTGCAGAGTTAGTTTTTATTTAGGTGCATCAGTGAGTGATATTCTGCGCGATCATCGAGTGTTAGTAACCGGAGCTTCCGGTTTTATGGGTTCTTGGTTGACTGAGTGCTTATTAGAGCAGGGCGCGACGGTGACGACGATACTGGCTGACTGGAACCCAGACAGTCATTTTGTGCGTAGTGGAATCGTTCATCGTGTCAACAATGTTGTTGGGTCAATCGAGGATTACGATTTACTTGAAAAGGTAATTGGCGATCGCGGCATTGATACGGTGTTTCACTTAGCAGCAGTGTCGGTAGAAGGTTTGGCCTTTGAGAAACCTCGATTGGCATTTGAGATAAACATTCGTGGCACATACAACATATTGGAAGCCTGTCGCGTCCGTTCGGATTTGGTGCGGCGGGTAATCGTGGCATCAAGTGATAAAGCCTACGGTGATAGTCCCGTCTTACCCTATACAGAAGATATGCCAACGCTGGGCAGACATCCTTACGATGTCTCTAAAAGCTGCGCTGACCTAATTGCTCGAAGCTACTATCACAGCTACGGGTTGCCTGTGGCTGTAGGGCGATTTGGTAATATCTACGGCGGTGGAGATTTAAACTGGAGCCGACTGATCCCAAATACGATCCGAAGGCTACTGAGCAATGAAAGTCCTCTCATTCGTATGCCCGATAAAGGTAATTTTATGCGGGACTTTTTATATGTCAAAGATGCAGCCCATGCCTATATTGCAATGTTTGAAGGGCTAGCTCGTCCAGAAGTTCATGGAGAGGCTTTCAACTTCGCAATGGGTGGTAGTTGGACGGTGCTAGAAGTCGTGCAAAAGCTCCAGCAACTGATGAATTGCGAACACATAGAGCCGGTAATTATGAATCAAAGCCACGGGGAAATTTGGCACCAGCAGGTATCGGCAGAAAAGGCGCAAAAAATGCTTGGGTGGAGTCCCCGATATTCTTTTGATAAAGGACTAGCTGAAACAATTGAGTGGTATCTGGAGTATTTATCACCTTCAATGGTGGGCAATATTCCATCTTCAGTAGTATTAAGTGTCTAGTTGATCGGAAGTATTTTTAACCTACCTTCTGACCAGACTTCTAAGTCTGGTCAGAAACTTCCTTGGAGAAAAATGTTTAAACGTCTCGACCAAAATTTAATAGATACAGTTGCTCAACAGGCATCCAGTAGCGATCGCTTACGACAAAGTTACAACTTCCACGCTTTAGATGAAAAAGTTCAGCGATCGCTTATTTGTCTGCAACCAGGGACTTATGTGCGTCCCCATCGCCATAAACGGGAAATCGGTCACAATGGATTCGAGCTGTGCCTGATTTTGCAGGGAGCCGTAGGAATGCTTCTATTTAACGATCAAGGCGCAATTATTCACCAAGAACAGATTAGTGCCGATGGAACAACTTCTGGTATTGAATTCCTCGAAGGAACTTATCATACACTGATCGCTTTAGTACCAAATACTGTAATTTTTGAAGTTAAAGAAGGGCCTTACGATTCCACTACTGATAAAGAATTTCTTTCATGTTTCCCTCTGGAAGGAACGATAGCGGCTGAGAAACTGGTGCAAACCTGGCATAGTTACTTTGTTAGCCCAATATAATTCGCTCCATGCCACGCCTATCTTGTGATGGTTTTGGATTTAATAGGACTACAGTGCTATTTGTCCTTTATAACTCTCTGTTTTGAGCGATCGCTATTAGACCTCTTGCAAAAGTCGTCGCTGGGGTAATATGGGGTCTAAAATTAGGCGATTGCTAGCTGCCGGTCATAAGTTTTACTCATCTTACCTTTGACTGAGCCGAAGTTCATA
>NZ_JACJPB010000054.1:0-32038 GCF_014695825.1 Coleofasciculus sp. FACHB-542
TATGAACTTCGGCTCAGTCAAAGGTAAGATGAGTAAAACTTATGACCGGCAGCTAGCAATCGCCTAATTTTAGACCCCATATTACCCCAGCGACGACTTTTGCAAGAGGTCTATTTTAGGTTAATCGTTTAGAGTCAACTTTCCTGGAAAGCAGACTTAATAACACTTTTGCGTGCCGGTGTCCATTCTTCGACGGAAATCTCAATAGACTTTGACTTGACACTTTGTTATATATTGCTTAATCTGTCATTAACTTATTCTTAATCATTTTGACGCGGGACTTTTACCAAAACACGAGCGTAACCTCGTGCCATTTGTGCTGGATATCGCGATCGCTAGCCGAGAAATCCCGTACACTTCCTGCTTTTTAATCGCCCATTATCACTCAAATAGCACTTTAAAAATTCGGGAAATTTTTCAATTCTTCATTTCACCAAGCTTAAATTTTTTAAGAGAGGTTTCAAAATGCAGTTTTTCATCTCTCCAAAGAAAGCTAGGAAATTCCTGATTTTCGCAGTCATAGGGTTCATCTTTGCCAGCCTTGCCAGTCAGTTAACAAGGCACTTCTTATACCAGCAAGGTTATAAGCTCTTATGGTTAAATAAAGTAGTAGAGTTATTCAACGTCGATCGCGAGAAAAATTTTCCAGCGTTGTTTTCAGCATCGCTGTTATTACTTTGTTCAATTTTACTAGCGGTTATTACCTACGCGAAGAAAACTGAAAGCGATCGCTATACCTTCCACTGGGGCGCTCTGTCGGTTCTTTTTCTCTTTCTATCAGCAGACGAATGGCTAAGTTTCCATGAAAAGACGATCGAGCCACTTCGAGATACATTCAAAGCTACCGGATTTTTATACTATACTTGGGTAATTTTCGGTATTGCTTTTGTATTTCTTACCTTAATATTCTTCTTAAAATTTCTCGTCCATCTTCCCGCAAAGATACGGCGTTTATTTATGATTGCCGGAACTTTCTTTGTTGGAGGGTCGATTGGCATGGAGTTAGTGAGTGGATTTTACGTATATCACTATGGTCGTTTAATTTGGGGAGCCACTTCAACCAAGCAGACAATACAGGCGATTGGATATATGCTGATGTCAAGCTTGGAAGAGTGCTTGGAGATGGTCGGTGTTGTTCTCTTTATCTATGCAGTGATGTCTTACATGAGTTCCTATGTCAAAGAAGTGCAAATCCGCATTGAGGAGGAAACACCGACGGTTCCCTTAATGAAGTACCCAGAAAAAGTTTAAATCTCAATTTACCCAGCTTTTGATTCTGGTGCCGACTCAGCCTCTAAAGAGGCTAGTTTCGCCTTGCTGTGATGCCGCATAGATTCTCCCACCGTAACGTTTAACTGATCGCCAATCAGCAGTACTAGAGAACTCATATACAGCCATAGCATTAAAACAATAACGGCACCTACTGCACCATAGGCTTTGTTGTAATTACCAAAGTTAGAGACGTAAAGCCGAAACAAAGCTGATATAATCGCCCAGGATACAGCCGCTACCATTGCTCCTGGCATAATCGGGGTTCCAGCAACCCAGCGGCTAGGACCATAGCGATAGATAAAAGCAAAGGCTGAGGCAACAATGCCTAATGCCAAAGGCCAGCTAAAAAGCCGCCAAATACTTAACAATTCCAATAATCCACTTTGGCTGATTAATAGCTTCACAATTAGGTCGCTAATAAATACTAAAAAGGAAGCAATAATCAGCAGGACAATGGTACCAATTGTTAGAGCGATAGAAATTAATTTGGCTTTCCAAAAGGGTCGGGTTTGTTCTAGCGGAATCTGATGGATTTGATCGAGAGCGGTCATGGCGGCACTCAGCGCCCCAGAAGACGCCCAAATAGCTGCAACAAAACTGAGAGAAAACAGCCCTTGATTTTGCGATTGACTGATTTCGCGGGCAAAACCTTCAATAAGGAAAAGAGCTTCTTGAGGAGCAATTTCACTCAATTGCTTAGCTAACCCTTCAAAAGTGTCTGATGAGGATTGAAACAGGCCAATTGCGGTCAAGATTGCCAAAATGGCTGGAAACAAAGCTAACATGGCGTTGTAGGCCATTTCTGCCGAAAGTCCTGTTAACCGCCGTTGGGCTACGCGCTGGAAGGTTTTCTTTAAAGTCGCCCAGCTGAGATGTCGAAAGAAACGGAAAAAACGGATTGAGGAGCCTCTAAGCGCAGCATAGGCTAAGAACGAGCGCATTATTGTTTGATTCCGTATACAACGTTTTCTATACTGTGCCAAATCAACTACTAAGGTTACAGGGGTTTTGTAAAACTATCGATAGTGTGTATGACAAATCGGCAAATTTTGTTAAAAATTGATCGTTGTAACCGATGAGGAGTCGTTATTAATGGCCCACGAGGTAGCGCAGTGGTTGGCTGAAATTAAGACCCTGAAACAGCAGCTAGCAGAGTTAGAGCGCGATCGCGATGCGGCTTTGGAAAGTGCGGCAAACTGGCGTCAACTGTATAACACAGAAGCGCAGCAACGCCGAACTGAGGCAAAGCTAGCTCAACAACAGATTGAAAAGCTCAAAAGTCAACTACGGCAACTCCAGAGTTCACCGCAACCCACAGAGGACAACCCGGGTGCTGTGGAGGCGATTCGTGCAGAAGTAGAACAACTAGAAAATTTGGAGGAGTTGAAAGCGAAACTAACCGAGGCGATGGTTGAGCGCGATCGCCTTACCCAGGCTTTAAAATCTGAGCAGACCAATCATGCACAAACCCGCAGAAGTTTAACGACTGCGATTGGGGATACCCTCGATCGACTTAGCCGGGAGCGCATAACCCGCCAACCAGCGGCATCAGGCCAATCAGCTCCGCGCGGTCAGTGGGTAGGAGTGAGTACTCAAGCTAGCAAAAACAACAAACAAACCCCTCCGTCTTCACAAGAACAGGAGGGGCGTAATCCCGGATCAAAAGCTTAAAGGGTGTGAAGTTCCCTCCTTAACCACCGCAATAAGGAAGGTTTGGAGGGAGCGCACACTTCAGAAATAATCTAATGAAACTGAGCCTAACTGCTCAAAATCCCATCACCTGCGCCACGGTCGCTAAATCTGGCTCAATTCCCTGTTTAAACGAATTTTCGCTATGTTTAATTGCCGTATCTGGGTCTTTTAAACCATTCCCAGTCAGGACGCACACTACGGTAGCGCCTGCGGGAACTTGATCTTTTACTTTCAGAAGTCCAGCGACGGAAGCCGCACTAGCCGGTTCGCAGAAAATGCCTTCTTCGGATGCCAAGAGACGATAGGCTTCTAGAATTTCGGCATCTGTTACCGCATTGAACTGACCCATGCTGGCTTGTTGAGTAGCGATCGCCCGTTCCCAGTTAGCAGGATTACCGATGCGAATAGCGGTTGCCAGGGTTTCTGGATTCGGCACTGCCTGACCTGTAACCAGGGGAGATGCGCCAGACGCTTGGAATCCCATCATTCGGGGCAAGCGATCGCATTTCCCTTCCTGATGATATTGACAAAATCCCATCCAGTATGCAGTTATATTTCCGGCATTCCCTACGGGGATGCACAGCCAATCGGGAGCATTTCCTAACGCTTCTACCACTTCAAAAGCAGCAGTTTTTTGTCCTTCTAAGCGATAGGGATTTACCGAGTTCACCAGCGTGACGGGGTAATTTTCTGCCATCTCCCGTACAATTTCAAGCGCCCGGTCAAAATTTCCTTTAATTGCCAAAACTTCCGCCCCATACAGCAACGCCTGAGCTAACTTGCCTAGCGCCACGTAACCATCGGGAATCAATACAAACGCTCGCATTCCGCCCCGACGGGCATAGGCAGCAGCAGCGGCTGAAGTGTTGCCGGTACTGGCGCAAATGACGGCTTTGGCACCAGCTTCCTTTGCCTTAGAAATTGCCATCGTCATCCCCCGGTCTTTAAAGCTACCAGTGGGATTGAGACCGTCATACTTCACCAACACGCGCACCTGTTTACCCACAATCTGAGAGATCGCGGGAACCGGGATCAATGGAGTATTGCCCTCCAGCAGTGTTACGACTGGCGTTGTGTCCGTCACCGGCAGATATTGCCGATATGCCTCAATCAGTCCAGGCCAGGACTGCCGTCCAACAGGGTTACTTAGGGCAGGAGAATTCGCAGCAGATACAGTTAAAGCCACAGGAGTCAGAGAGGGGAAAGGGATTGCCGAAGTGGGTTCGCTCCAGAGTTTGTCTATAAAAAACCGACCCTTGAACTAAACCCACTCTTCTCAAAATGGAGAGGGGAGACGGGGAGAAGTTCACCCCTGTCATTTATTCTCTCTCCTTCAACAGAAGCTAGAAGAAATTTTCGTTTTCTACGCTACTTTAATTGCGGATTTCTTCAGGCTTTTGCCTTCTGACTTCTGTGTTCTCGCTTTTCACTTCTGGTTTGGGACGCTTGATCAGCTTTGGCTTAGTAGAGATTCCCCGATCGTCCATTGGTGTTTCTTGTTCGCTGGACATCCAAGAGGGACGAGTTTGGTCGTACACCATTTGCAGTGCTGCTGCCGCGATCGCGTGGGCGTCGTATTCTTCACTTAGTTGCGCCACGACAGGCAAGAACGAAGCCATGCGCTCTCCGCTCAATACTTCGCGTACTTGAGCTTGCAGTTTTTCCAGACGTCGCCCTTCGATCTCCGCCCGTGTGGGAATTTGGACGATTTTCAGGGTTTGTCGGACTTTCCGCTCAATTAGCACCAATTTCCGACGATCCATCGGTTGAATCAGGGAAATGGCTGTTCCTGCGTTACCAGCGCGACCTGTACGCCCGATCCGGTGGATGTAACTTTCCACGCTATCTGGCAGATCGTAGTTAATCACATGGCTCAGGTGGTCAACGTCTAAACCCCGCGCCGCAATATCGGTGGCGACTACCCAGCGCACTTGGTGTTGGCGGAACCTCATCAGCAGCCGTTCCCGGGCTTGTTGATTGAGGTCGCCGTGGTACTCGTCTACACTGTGACCGGCAGCTTGCAGTTGGTTGGTCAGTTCCGCGGCTGTCTTGCGTGTCCGCACAAAGATTAGGGCAGATTCGGGATCTTCTAGTTCTAGGATGGGCAGCAAGGCGCGAGATTTTGACCAGCCGCGGGGCACCATGTACACCACCTGGTTAATCCGGGAGGGAGCGGCTTTGGGCTGCTCCACAGAGACGTTCATTGGCGATCGCAAGAACTTCGCAATCAATTTTTGAATGGTCGGCGGCATTGTCGCCGAGAAAAATGCCGTCTGACGCTCGGTGGGGACTTGCTTGAGGATGGTTTCTACATCATCAATAAAGCCCATGCTCAACATTTCATCGGCTTCATCTAATACCAGCCAGTTGACTTGATCGAGCTTAAGCTCTCCCCGGTTGAGCAAATCAATCACCCGTCCTGGGGTTCCAACTACGATCTGAACGCCCTGTCTGAGGCGCTGGATCTGCCGGTCGATAGCTTGACCGCCATATACTGTCAGCACGCCCAACCGCCGCTCGTTGCTAAAGCTGCGAATTGCCAGAGCAACTTGCTGAGCTAATTCCCGCGTCGGTGTCAAAATCAGCGATTGGACTGCGGGATTTTTAATGTCGATCCGTTCCAAAATCGGCAGCGAAAAAGCCGCTGTTTTGCCGGTTCCAGTTTGGGATTGTCCCACCACATCCCGACCAGCCAACAGATGAGGAATGGCTTGGGATTGAATTTGTGTGGGCGCAGTGAAGCCTAGTTTTTCTAGTTGCTGAATGCGAGCTTCTGAAAGGCCTAGGCTTGTGAACGAAAGGGTCATAATTTGTTGTTAGTTGTTAGTGTTCGAGAATTGTGAATTGCGAAGTATGAAGTTTTTAAGTATGAAGTTTGAAGTATGAATTAATATTTGCCTTGGTTCTTCAGCCTTCATTCTTGAGTTGTCATTCTTCATGCTTCGGGCTTGACGACATGACCATACAGGTCGTAGATGTCAGTGCTTGTAATTTCCACCGATGCTATAGAACCTAATGGGACGTCGCCTTGGACGTAGACTAATCCGTCTACCTCCGGAGAAAATCGGGCAGATCGACCGATTAATTCCCCAGTTTCTGGATGTTCTTGCTCAATCAAGACATCAACCATCTTGCCGACACAAGCTTGATTTTTTCTCAAGGAAATTGGCTGCTGAACTTCCATCAAGGCATCCCTGCGGATATCCATGACTTCTTGGGGCAGTTGATTGGGCAAGGTGAAGGCAGGGGTGCCTTCTTCTGGAGAAAAAGTAAACACACCTACATGGTCGAATTCATGGCGCTGGACGAACTGTAGCAAGTGTGCAAAATGCTCTTCCGTTTCGCCAGGGAACCCGACAATGAAAGTGGTTCGCAGTACAGCATCAGGCAGAGCTGTTTTAATCCGCTCAATAATTTGGTCGTTTACCTGTCCCTGCCAAGGTCGGTTCATGGCGCGGAGAATTTCCGGGTGGGAGTGCTGTAACGGCAAATCCAAATAGGGCAATACGTTAGGATTCTCCTGAATTGCTTCGATGACGGCTGGTGTTAAGCCTGTGGGATAGGCATAGTGCATCCGAATCCACGGAATGTTAACCTTTCCCAACTCCCGTAGAAGTTCCGCCAGTTTCGGCTTCCCGTAAATATCCAGACCGTAGTTGGTAGTGATCTGGGAGATGAGAATTAACTCTTGGACTCCTTCCGAGGCTAGCTGATGGGCTTCGGCGACGATGGATTCAATGGAGCGCGATCGCTGATTTCCCCGGAGATGGGGAATAATGCAGAACGCGCAGCGGTAATCACATCCTTCCGCTACCCGCAGGTACGCGACACCTTCCGATGTCGTGCGGTAGCGAGGCGTTGTTTCATCGGCTATGTAGGTCGGCAGCTCTGAAACTTGCTTGACCCGTTCACCGCCTTCCACTCGTTGAACCACATCGACGATCTGGTGATAATCGCCGGTGCCCACCACGGCAACCGCTTCTGGCAATTCATCCAGCAGCTGCTCTTGGAAGTGCTGCGCCATGCAGCCTGTGATTACAATCTTTTTGTTCGCTTCCGCCAGTTCTACTAAGGTGCGGACAGACTCTGTCCTTGCAGCCTCAATAAAACTACATGTATTAACTATAACATATTCTGCTAATTCTTCATTACTGTCTACCTGGTACCCTGCCTGTACCAACAGACCTAACATATGTTCGGTATCAATACGGTTTTTTTCGCAGCCCAAGTGAGAAATTGCAATTGTTGGCTTATTGCACATGCGGTTTAGATACGGCTAAAGAAATTCTGTTAGAAGCTGAAGCCAAAATATTATACCCTATTCTTGGCACAGCAGTGTACGACCCAGTGGGACGTGAGTGTCAAACTGGGAGGATCGGGTTTGGGTATGAAGATAGGAGTTGAGTCGTTGAAGAATCTATCTTCCACTCACCAACCAGAGTAGGGAACTGGATAGTGGTATCTACCCCTGTCTCCATTCTAGATAAAATTCTAGAATGGCATCATCCAAGATGCGATTCATTTCACTGCCATTTTTGCTGCTTGGAGGAGAATAACCGACAGGTGTAGCAAGAATTCGCCGGTGTTTTCAGGTAGACAAGTGGACTTAAATCAAATCTTCAAGACACCGAATCCCATCATTGGCGTGGTTCATCTTCTGCCGCTGCCGACATCTCCCCGCTGGGGAGGTAGCCTGAAAGCGGTTATCGATCGAGCTGAGCAGGAAGCGACCGCGCTATCTGCTGGAGGCGTAAACGGCATTATTGTGGAAAATTTCTTTGACGCCCCTTTTAGTAAAAACCAGGTAGATCCAGCGGTCGTTAGTGCAATGACACTGATTATCCAGCGGCTCATGAACTTGGTGACGTTACCTGTAGGCATTAATGTATTACGCAATGATGCCCATAGCGCGATCGCAATTGCATCCTGCGTCCACGCTCAGTTTATCCGCGTCAACGTCCTCACCGGGGTCATGGCAACTGACCAAGGGCTGATTGAGGGAGAGGCGCATCAATTGCTCCGTTACCGTCGGGAACTGGGCAGTAATGTAAAAATTTTGGCAGATGTCTTAGTCAAGCACGGTCGCCCCTTAGGTTCCCCAAATCTAACCACAGCAGTGCAAGAGACAATTGAGCGGGGTTTAGCAGATGGCGTCATTTTAAGTGGCTGGGCGACGGGTAGCCCTCCGAGTCTAGAAGACTTGGAACTAGCAACCGCTGCTGCCAACGGGACGCCCGTATTTATCGGCAGTGGTGCCAACTGGGAAAATATTTCTACGCTGATGCAAGCCGCAGATGGCGTGATTGTTTCCAGCTCTCTCAAGCGCCACGGGCGGATCGAGCAGCCCATTGACCCGATTCGGGTCAGCCAATTTGTGGAAGCAACCCGACGCAGCTTTGCGACCAAAGCGGAACCCAAGCCAGTTTCTTCGGTCACTTATTAGTTGTTAGTTGCAGTTGTTAGTTGTTAGTTTTTAGTTGTTGGTTTTCTAAATTAACTCCAAAAAACTAACATCTCAAAACTTTTTACTGAGTTCTCTAACCTGCGATAATTTCGCGCTTCAGTTTTCGATTCTCACTTCTCAGCCCTCCTACCTCAGTTCTGACATGAGCCGCCGACGTTCTACTCCCTGGATTCATCGCTGGTCGCGTCTGCTGATTGCGGCGATCGCTATTTTAGGTGCCTTAGTGACGGGCTATCTAACCGTAGTCAAGCTAACAGGAGGCTCTGCTGCCTGTCCCACCAGCGGTTGCAATCAAGTCCTCTCCAGCCCCTACGCCACCGTCTTTGGTGTTCCCTTAACTTTGTTTGGCTTGCTGGCTTATGTCAGCATGGTCGCTTTTGCCCTCGCTCCAATGGCAGCTAACCCAGTTGAAAAAAAAGACCTGCATTCTCAACTAGAAAACTGGACATGGTTGCTATTATTTGCCGGTGGCACCGCTATGACGGTTTTCAGTGGCTACTTGATGTATCTACTGGCATTTGAAATCAAAGCCGTTTGTCTTTACTGTCTTGCCTCCGCTTTCTTCTCCCTTAGCTTGTTAGTGCTGACCTTGATCGGTCGCGCTTGGGAGGACTGGGGACAACTCTTTTTTACCGGGATCGTCGTGGCAATGGTAGCCCTAGTTAGCACTCTGGGCGTCTATGCCACTGTGAAGTCACCAGTTGCTTCAGGGGGTGGCTCTGCCACCACCGGATCGCAAACATTTCCCATTACCACCGTCTCTAGCTCCGCAGAAGTTGCTTTAGCGAAACATCTTGAAGCAGCAGGAGCAAAGATGTACGGTGCTTTCTGGTGTTCTCACTGCCACGATCAAAAACAATTGTTTGGGAAAGAGGCATTCAGCCAAATAAATTATATTGAGTGTGCCGATCCCAAAGCACCACAGCAGCAGGCAGAAATCTGCCAAAAAGCAGGGATTAAAAGCTACCCCAGCTGGGAAGTCAAGGGTAAATTGGTCGATCCAGGTGTGAAATCTTTAGAGACACTGGCTGATTTAACGGGTTATACAGGACCTCGCAACTTTCAGAACTCCTTGCCGGGACTTTAAATTTGGGTGCCCTAGAAAATAGCGATGTCACCCGAAACGGAAAAAAAGATATTTGCCGTAGAATTATTTGGTCTTTTCAGCAGTTGCTAAAATCAAAACCGAATACTTCTACGGCACAATCTTTGGCATGTTGAGGTATCGTTTCATCATCCAATTATTTAGCACTTTACGGATAGCCAAAACAGCAACAACGCTGCTGTCCTAGTATTGAAGAAAGGATAATCAGCAACTCTGATTTTAAAAAAGTCTCTCATTGACCAGACTCAAAATTTTCACCGAGCCATCTACACATACTGAGGAAAGTTGTATCACGATGGTGTATACAACAAAATTGTTTGCATAACCCTGTAACCAGGTCGATGGTAAAAAAAAGTATATGGACAAGATTGAAGCAACAGCTTCAACAAGAGCGCCGAGTGCCGATCGCTTCGTCGGCTGTTGCAAGCTGCATCATTATCCTGCGGATGGCTGGACTGTTTCAGTCCTGGGAGTTGGCAGCCTTAGACCAGCTGTTCCGTTTGCGTCCTCCAGAACCAATAGACGAGCGCATAGTGATTGTCGAAATTAATGAAAAAGACTTAAAGCAGGTGGGACAATGGCCCATTCCTGATGGAGTCATGGCAACTTTAGTACAAAAATTAAATGCCTTTGAGCCACGAGCGATTGGTCTGGATATTTATCGCGATCTCCCAGTACCACCCGGTCATGTAGAATTCATCAAAGCTGGTCAAACTATCCCTAACTTGATCGGAATTGAACTATTGAAGACTGAAAAAAGCTTGGGTGTTCCACCATCCCCAGTACTAAACCGTCTCCAGCAAGTTGGTTTTAATAATGTGGTCGTTGATGCTGATGGTAAGGTGCGCCGTAGCTTTTTATATGCACACGTAGATAACAAACTACATACAAGTTTTTCGCTCCAGTTGGCGTTGATTTATTTGAAGGAAAAGGGAATTACTCCGAGTCCGTCGCGCGTGAACCCCGATTACCTACAGCTAGGTAGGGGTGTCTTCCCAGTTTTTAAATCAAATGATGGGGCTTATGTGACGGCTAATGCCCAGGGTTATCAAATATTAGCCAACTTTAAGCAACCCAATAGCTTTCAGATTGTTTCAATGGTAGATATTCTGGAAAACCGGGTACAACCGAGCCTTTTACGCGATCGCATTGTTTTGATTGGTTCAACCGCACCCAGCCTCCAGGATTTTTTCTACACCCCTTACAGTAGCCGTCTCAACCAAGGCGCACAAAGGATTTCAGGTGTCGAACTCCAAGCCAATTTTACCAGTGCGTTCCTGAGCGCTGCTCTGGACGGACGTTCCTTAATCAACGTCTGGCCCGATCTCGTAGAAGCCTTGTGGATTTTGGTTTGGTCCTGGATAGGTGCCTATATTAGTTGGCGATTGCGTCTCCCTAGAAAGTCTGGTCTCAGTATTTTAGCGGCTGGGGCTGGATTGCTCAGTATTTCCTACCTGGCCTTTCTCTTCGGTTGGTGGATACCGCTGATTCCTCCACTCCTGGGGCTTGTAGGGTCTGCGATCGCGATCGTGAGTCATCTGGCTTATTTGGAGGAGGAGTTAAAACGCTCTAAAGAGTTTTTGCAGAAGGTGATTAATACCATCCCCGATCCAATTTTTGTCAAAGACAAAGAACATCGTTGGATTATTTTAAATCAGGCATATTGCAAATTTATTGGTTATCCCCTAGAAACTTTACTTAAAAAGTCTGCTTATGAGTTTTTTCCTAAACATGAGGCTGAAGTTTTTTGGCAGAACAATGAGCAAGTGTTACAAGGTGGTGAGGAGCAAGAAAATGAAGAAGAATTTACGGATATCTTTGGTACAACTCACCTAATCGCTACCAAGCGATCGCTCCACAAAGATGCTGCCGGTAATATTTTTTTAGTTGGTGTCATCCGAGATATCACTGAACGCAAGCGGATAGAAGAAGAGTTGAAACGAACGGCAGAAGAGTTAATCCGTTCTAACGCCGAATTAAAGCTTTCAGAAGACCAGATGCGTCATCTGGCTTATCACGATCCACTGACTGGTCTACCTAACCGTAAACAATTCTATGAACGCATGGTTCAAGCTCTAGAATGGGGTAGTAGTAATAACCAGTTGTTTGCTCTTTTGTTTCTTGATCTGGATGGCTTTAAGCAGGTTAATGACACCCTCGGACATGACATGGGCGACCTGCTGTTACGGATGGTCGCTCAACGACTCACGGGTTGCTTGCGCGGCAGTGATACCGTCTCGCGTTTGGGTGGTGACGAATTTACAGTAATTTTACCTGCAATTAGTAGAGTTCAAGATGCTGCCAGAGTTGCAGAAAAGACTTTATCAACCCTATCTCAGCCTTTCATTCTCAACGGACAAACTATCTTCGTAACTGTCAGTATTGGTATTAGCATCTATCCTTTTAATGGGAACACTGTAGATACCTTAATTAAAAATGCAGACTCTGCTATGTACCGTGCTAAAGAACAGGGTCGCAATCGATTTCAATTCTTCTGATCCTATTTTCTTGAGGAGTTGCAGTTTACTCGTTGTTAATTAATAAAAATTCGCTTGCTCATTAGTTATTAAACAGTTGCTATTAAAGAATAACGAATTCATTAATCAATAAAGAAATTTAAAATTACTTGTAGTCTTTCTAAAAATATTGCTTCAGAAACTGTAGATGACCTCTACAACCGGGCAACCCTGTTCAGTTTATGGTCTATCCTGTTCAGGAGTGCTTTTGCCTTCATGGAAGGGACGTTCACAGCCCGTTTTGATTTTGACTGGAGAATATTTAGAATCGCCCAGTCGGGTGAATGCACGCAAAGAATTAGTTGTAACGATAGGAATGTAAGCCTCTGTTCTTCCCCAGCTGATATGAGAAACAGAAGCGATCGCCTCTAGTTGAACTGATTTCACGAGGTGTTCAAGATGAACGCAATTCCAACTTCTATGCGGATCGAGACCCACAACATTCTCGATGCAAGCGTTTATAGATTGAGCTAAAGGAGGAAAAGATGAATCCGACAGCAACCATTATTGAACCTGACAATCAAAAAACTCAGATTCTCAACCCCATTGAACGACCTGAGATTACCCATAGTCTTTCTGAAAATGTCGTTTTGACAACCGTAGACGATTTTTACAACTGGGCACGCCTCTCCAGCTTGTGGCCTATGATGTTTGGGACTGCCTGCTGTTTTATTGAAATGATGGGGATGTTTGCAGCCCGTTTTGATTTTGACAGATTTGGCTTGAAACCTTGGGCAAGTCCTCGTCAAGCTGACTTGATGATTACCGCAGGCACCATCACGATGAAAATGGCTCCAACATTGGTGCGCCTCTACGAACAAATGCCAGAACCCAAGTACGTCATTGCAATGGGTGCTTGCACAATTACCGGCGGTATGTTTAGCGCAGACTCACCAACAGCGGTGCGAGGAGTCGATAAGTTGATTCCGGTCGATGTTTATCTGCCGGGTTGTCCTCCCAGACCAGAAGCCGTGATTGATGCAATTATTAAACTGCGGAAGAAAATTGCCAATGACTCGATGCAAGAGCGAGATATTATTGCTCAGACTCATCGATACCACAGCATTCGTCACCAGATGAAGGCAGTTTCGCCAGCCGTTACGGGTGAATATTTAGAATCCCCCAGTCGGGTGAATGCACCCAAAGAATTAGTTGCAACGATGGAAATGCAAGCCTCTGTTCTTTCCCAGCCGATTTTAGAAACAGAAGCGATCGCCTCTAGTTGAACTGATTTCAAGTTGAACTGATTTCACGAGGTGTTCAAGATGAACGCAATTCCAACTACTCCGCAGACCGAGATCCCCGCCACGACCCACGATATTCTTGATGTACAGCAAACACACTGCTGCATTGTCGGTGGAGGGCCTGCGGGGGCTGTCCTAGCGCTTCTCCTAGCCCGTCAAGGCATCCCAGTGATGTTGCTGGAGGTACACAAAGATTTCGACCGCGATTTTCGGGGAGACACGCTTCATCCATCGGTGATGGAAATCATGGATGAACTCGGTTTGGCGGATCGCTTGTTGCAGATGCGTCACACAAAGGTTCCCAGTCTTACTCTGAAGACGACCGAGGGGCCGATTCGATTTGTTGACCTCAGCCACTTGAAGACGAAGTACCCCTACATCACCATGCTTCCCCAGGTAGATTTCCTGCAATTCATTACTGAAGAAGCGAAACGCTATCCAAATTTTCAGATGGTGATGGGAGCGAACGTACAGGAGTTGATTGAAGAAAATGGGGTCATCCAGGGTGTACGCTACCGGGGACACGGCGGCTGGCATGAAGTCCGATGTCAAGTGACCATTGGCGCAGACGGACGCTTCTCTCGCATCCGCCAATTAGCCGGGATGGAACCGATCAAGACTTCGCCGCCAATGGATGTGCTTTGGTTCCGCTTACCTCGCAAAGCGGACGATCCCGAAGAAACAATGGGGCGCGTTGCTGGCGGTCATCTTTTGGTTCTGCTGAACCGCTTTGATTATTGGCAGGTTGGCTATGTGATTCCTAAGGGTAGCTATCAACAGTTGCGGGAAGCGGGTTTAGAAACTTTGCGTCAGTCTGTAGCTGAGATATCACCCCTGTTTGCAGACCGGATGCAAGAATTACATGATTGGAGCCAAGTGGCGCTGCTTACCGTCGAGTCTAGCCGCGTCAAGCGTTGGTATCGCCCTGGTTTGCTGCTGATTGGCGATGCGGCTCACGTCATGTCGCCAGTTGGTGGAGTTGGCATTAACTACGCGATTCAGGATGCAGTGGTCGCTGCAAATGTGCTGAGTGAGCCGCTGAAAAAAGGACAATTGCAAGAAAGCGACTTGGCGAAAGTACAACGCCAGCGGGAGTTACCGACGCGGATTATTCAAGCCTTTCAGTCTTTGGTTCAGCAGCGGGTTATTGCGAGGGCGATTGACTCGACCCAGACATTTAAGCCGCCATTCTTGCTTCGGTTACCGATTTTGCGCGACATCCCGGCGCGTTTGATTGCTTTTGGCGTCTGGCCTGTTCGCATCAAGAAAAGCTTAGAAGCAACTTAGCTCCAATTGCACCAACTTAAAGACTTGTAGCAAAGTACACAGAGAGAAGAGAATTTCACGTTTTCGACGCTTTTTTCAAAGGCATTAAGGGAATTTTTGCGGACAAGCCGTGAAACGGCATTAGCGTGTAAAGGGTGTTAACTGGAAAGCTTGGGTTTTGCCGTTATAAGTACCAATGCCAACAATGACTCCGCGATCGCTAATGTCGGTGGCACTAGTTAAATCCCAACCCGAATTGGCTGGAATGACGTGATTTAGGTCAATCATGCGATCGCCACTGTAAAGAAAGGCGCGGGGGATGCGGCTGGCATTCTCTGCTTCACCGACCACTTGCCCAAGATTGTTGATACTGTGAGCAATGCTGCTTTGTCCCCCTAAAGTTCCGAGGTCGAGCATCTTGCCATTGTTGTAGAGGAAGGCTTGAGGGCGATAATTCGCGGTGTCTGCCACACCAACTATCTGACCTTGGTTGTTAATACTATTAGCAGTGCTGCTTTGTCCCCCTAAAGTGCCAAGGTTCACCATCTTGCCGCCGCTGTAGAGGAAAGCTTGGGGAATGCGATCGCCATTCTCTGCGGAACCAACGACTTGTCCGTTTTCATTGATGTCGTTAGCGTAGCTATTCGCACCTCCGAAGGTGCCGAGGTCAATCTTCTTGCCGTTACTGTACAGGAAGGCGTGCGCCTTATCGTTGCGAGTCTCGGCAAATCCGACTATTTGACCTTTACGATTGATACTTCTGGCATCGCTGCTTTTACCGCCAAAGGTGCCAAGGTCAATTGTCTTGCCATTTTTATAAAAGAAGGCGTGATAATTATCGTTAGCAAAGGTCATCACACCGACTATTTCCCCGTTGTCATTGATACTCGTAGCAGCGTTGTAGCGGCTGTTAAGACTGTTAATTTCGGTCATTTTGCCATCATGATAGATGAAGGCATTTTGGGTACTGTCGTTAGGGTTAAAAAAGCCAACAACTTGACCGTTATTATTAATTTTTTTAGCGACGCTGGCACGGCTATTGAGGGTGTCCAGATTAGCAATGCTGTAGCGTAGATTTACGGGAATTTGTGTCTGTGATTGCTGTGCGTTGCCTGATGAGTGAAGGGTGACGCGGCTAGCAATCATCAATCCGGCGAGGGAAGTAATAATTCCTAAAATAGCGATCGCTTTATGAGTGAAATTCATTATTCCGCGATACCTGAAAAATCCTAGGGAAAGGCAAATCTCCGTTGTGCCTGTTCTCCTCGACTAGCGATCGCTCGCGATAGTTGCTAATTCGATCGGAATCCCCCAATCGGATTAGTCATTTCTACTGGTATCCCGCTGCTTGCAACGTGAACAACCGCGCGTAGCGTCCTCCAGCTTTCAATAACTCCTCGTGACTTCCTTGTTCTATCACCTTTCCGGCTTCCAAAACTACAATCTTGTCAGCCATTCGCACCGTTGAGAAGCGGTGGGAAATGAGGAGAACCATCTGATTTTTTGTTACCGTCCGAAAGCGATCAAAAATCATCACTTCCGCTTCTGCGTCCATCGCCGCCGTTGGTTCATCCAATACCAAGATATCCGCTTTCGTTCGCATAAAAGCGCGAGAGAGGGCGATTTTTTGCCACTGACCGCCAGAAAGTTCCGTTCCTCCTTTAAACCATCGTCCTAACTGAGTCTGAAACCCGTCTGACATCGTTTCGATAAAAGGTTTCGCCATGCCTTTTTCTGAGGCAATTTCCCAGTGTTTTTCGTCTTGTAAGTAGTTGACATCTCCAACGCCCACATTCTCGCCGACCGTAAACTGGTAGCGGACGAAGTTCTGGAAAATCACGCCAATCCGTCGGTGCAGCACCTCAATGTCCCATTCCGGCAAATCCAAGCCATCGAGTAAGATGCGCCCAGAATCGGGGGCGTACAATCGAGTTAACAGTTTAATTAGCGTGGTTTTTCCAGAACCGTTCTCTCCGACAATCGCTAGTTTTTCTCCTGGTTTCAGGTGTAACGAGACTCCATTTAAGGCGGGTTGAGGGCTTCCTGGGTAGGTGAAATAGACATTCTCGAAACGCACCCCATCATTCGGAAGTACACCCTGAGTTGCCATCCCCCAAGTTTTGGGGATGTCTTGTTCTAGAAACTCGTAGAGGTTGGAGAGATACAGGTTGTCTTCATACATTCCCCCAATGGAAGTCAGGGCGGCGGAGAAGGTAGACTGTCCTTGCCGAAACACCATCAAGTACATCGTCATGTCGCCGAGAGAAATCCGACCCGCAATCGCTTCTAGGACAATCCAGGCGTAGGCGACATAGAAGGCGGCGGTACTCAAACTCCCCAGCAAGTAACCCCAGAATCCTCGCCGTAACGTTAAATCCCGGTCTTCGCCGTACAGCCGCGAGAAGATATCTTGATAGCGTTGCAGCAACATCGGCCCCAACTGATACAATTTCACCTCTTTGGCATAATCTTCCCGCGCAATCAGTGTTTCCAGGTAGTGTTGTTGGCGGGTTTCAGGCGATCGCCAGCGAAACAAGCGAAAAGCTTCCCCGGAAAAGCGAGTTTCGGCGATAAAGGCAGGTAAGGCGGCTACAACCAGTACCACGACTGCCCAAATGGAGAATTGCAGCAGCAAACCGCCGTAGGTGACAAGCGACAGACCGCTCTGAATTAAGCTGAAAGTCCGGCTGACTAGCAACAAGGGACGACTGGATGCTTCCATCCGCGCCCGATTCATCTTGTCGTAAAACTCGGAATCCTCAAAGTGCGTAAGGTTGAGTGTGAGTGCCTTTTCCAAAATTAAGACATTTACTCGCTGACCCAGCAACACTCGCAGCAAGGATTGACAAACGGATAAACCTCTTTGACTACCTGCCAACAACAGGACAGCGATCGCTTCTAATCCTACATAACCTAACGCTGTCCAGCGATCGCTTTGCAAGCCGGTTTGAGAAGCCAAAACTACCCCATCGACGATTAACTTGCTGACATAAGCAACAGCCCCTGGTAGCAAACCGGCGAATAAGGTGAAAGCGGCAAGAACGATCGTGAGAATGCGGCTGGTAGTCCAGACTAAACTAATCGCGCGATCGCTATATCGGAAAACTGCTAGAGATTGGCGTAAGCGTTGCCCAATCAATCTGAAGAGATTAAATTTCTGACGACTCATAATCTATTTATAACGTCGTCTAGGCATCAGAACGAGCAACGGCAATCGTCCCTAGAGGCGGTAAAACAACTTCTAGATTGAAGTAGCGATCGCGCAACACTCCCGCAAGCGATCGCAATCCCCATTCTTCACTCCGACGATGACCAACGGCGATAACGCGGATTCCGGTTTCTTCCACAGCCGCTGCTGCTGGCTGTCGTAACTGTCCAGTAATGTATAGATCGGCACCCCGCACAGCCGCCTCGCGGATTAGCGCATCAGTCATTGCCCCAACGACTGCGACTCGCTGGATGTCGCTTTCACTACTCGCAAGAGTTTTATCGTATCCGCCGAAGATTTCCCGAACGCGATCGCAGTAACTGACAAAACTCTGTGCAGCAATTTCCCCAATCGTACCAATCGGTCGCCCTTCCTTTTCCCCCAACACCTCTAATGCAGACATCCCCAACACATCGGCAAGTCGAGGATTAAAACCCAGCGTCATTCGTTCGTCAAAAGCTAGATGATACGCCACCACCCCAACATCGGGTGCGAGTTGGCCCGCTTCCAGCTTCCAAGGACGATGTAAAAATAAAGCATCTATTCGTTGAGATTTTGCCCATTTTTCTAGTCCCGCCCAAGGTTCTAAGGCTAATCCTATCCGACGAATCGGGCGCGTTGATGGGTGATAAATGCCACCTTGGTCATCACCAAAGCGATGAACGGCAAAGAATCGATCTAAAAATTGTCCAATATCATTTAGAGCGATCGCGTCTCCAGTCAAGGCAACTGTACTCATGGGCAAAATCTGATTTATAGCGGCTGTAATCTACGCTTGTGCCCGATCCCAATCCATTCACCGAATATCCATTCATACATCCCGCCTGATAACTGGTAGCCATCTCACAGATGACTCAGTTCAGTTATGACTCAGTAGAACTGGAAACCGGATGAATCGAAGAGAGTTGCTGCAATTTTTGCGCTTCCAGGACTTCTAGCCGAGCCAGTGATGTAGCGGCATCTGCTAACTGTAAAGCCAGATTCACTCGGCATACAGGATCTGTTGCTTGCCAAAGATCCCGCGACAGACAATGTACTCGATAGCGGAACATTTTAATGGAGTATGACGGGATGGCTTTAACAGTCATGGTTACAATCTCTTTTCTACAGAAGCTTGAATGTCTAGAAGTACCCGTGCTGGCTCTAGATAAACAAATGTCAGTATGATTACTTGTTCGTCCGTACTGATTGTCACATCATGAAGGACTTCTTGCGGTAAAACCCGTTCATGCCTCACCACTACAGTGTATTGCCCAATTGGCAGGTCATCAAAGCCCGCGTCTGCATGAATCAGGTCAATTGTCTCCTGAGCGATCGCTTGCCCATTTTGCCTAAGTAAAGCGATAAAGGCAATGCCATCAATTGAAGTCAGGGCATGATTCTCCTGATTGCGAATCATGACATAAATATCAGACATTCACTCAGACCTCTGTTTCCAGTTTCATGAGTGTATCCGATAACAAACGCGATCGCTTTTTGGTCTAATCAGCAGTACTTTGTTAAAAGTAGCACCACCAGCGAGATCACTTTTGTGTTCAATAACGCGATCGCCGCAGTTACAGAAAGCCAGCTACAAGGTACCATTGCTGTAGCAAACCCCACTTGAGAGGCGCTATGTTCATCAGCCTGATTGCAGACTACGGAACCGGCGATCCAGCTTTTGCAGAGGTCACGCAACGTCTTTTGATGGCTTTACCTTCCTCCCAGATTCACTGCCTCTCGGTTCCTCCCTTCAGCACCTTGGCAACTGGTTTCTGGATTGCTCAACTCGGACTCAATCCTGGTCCCGAAGAGCGTCTCATTTATCACAACTGCGCTCCTCGCCAAGATGACCCAGAAGCACGGCAAAACAATGAAGGCGAGGGATTAACTTATGCGCTGTTGCCTAATGGCGTCAAAGTAGTGGGTGTGTTTGCTGGTTACACGCTCTCTTTTATCAAAGACCATGCTCAAGTTTTGCAAACAGTCAAGGTTTCTAGAGGCGGGTCGCAGTTCCGTTCGCGGGATGTGTTTCCTAATGCAGCGGCAGCGATCGCTCAGGGAGATACTAGCTATTTAGGAGAAGTCTTGAACCCTAGCCAAATCCCCGATGCACCGAGCGATCGCGTTGCCTGGATCGATGGCTACGGGAACATCAAGACCACAATCCCTGCTGATACCCTCAACCTAAAACCGGAAGAAAAAGTAGTCATTCGTGTCGGGGATGTCGTGAGCGATGCCATCTACTCTGACGGCAGTTTCCGGGTGCCACAGGGAACTTTAGCATTTTCACCAGGAAGTTCTGGATGGAATGCCGCTAAGGATGGAAAGCCTATCCGTTGGATGGAGTTATTTTTGCGAGGGGGCAATGCTTGGGAACGCTTCGGTAGACCCCGCGTGAATCAGGTAGTGACACGACTTTAAATAAGGAATTAAAAATTCTCCTTTCTGAATTTTTAATTTGCCGTTTCTAATTTTATAGTGGCTCTTTCGGAGCATTACCGATTAGCGCTTGCACTAAATTCCAGAACGTCGAAATAAATGCCGCTCCTAAGACAACAAACATTAGCATCGCCAGCCCAGCAAAGGGAGCGGTAATGAATAAGACTATGAACGCGAACAAGAGAATCGTCAGTAGTGCCTTGTTCATCGGTGTTGTTTCCTTCCGATTCAGGTGTACTTTCAAAGGATAACCAGGTGGTTTGTTGTCGTGACCCCTTCTGTGTGCTGAATTAAATATCATCACAGCGAGAGATGTTCCCAAAGGAGTTAAGTTCCAACGAACTTCAGGAAGTTTATAAAAGCGAGAGCCGCTTTGCTTCGCACTGCTGCGAAAAAGGCGATCGCTTTTAACAAATCTTGGCTATCCCAAATCGCCTTTGGTGAATTATTATCAACCAGAGATAGAAGTAGCACCAAAACTAATTTGCACCTATGGCTTACACCCCTAAAATCTTGGCATTTGCAGGTAGCACCCGCATTGATTCTTACAATAAAAAGCTGGTACAAGTTGCTGCGAACGGAGCGCGGTCAGCGGGAGCTGAGGTGACATACGTGGATCTGCGCGACCTACCGATGCCGCTATACGACGAGGATCTGGAAAAGAGCGAGGGAATGCCTGAAAATGCGCGGAAGTTTAAACAGCTGATGATCGAACATAAGGGACTTCTCATCGCTTCTCCGGAGTACAACAGCTCAATTACAGCCGTTCTGAAAAATGCCATTGATTGGGCGTCACGTTCAACCGCACCAGAGGAACCCCCGCTCGTGGCTTTTGCGGATAAGGTAGCGGCGATTATGAGTACCTCACCGGGAGGATTGGGCGGTTTACGCTGTTTAGTCCACCTGCGCTCGATCCTGGGAAATATCAGAGTTATTGTTCTTCCCGATCAGATCGCGGTGCCTAAAGCTTTTGAAATATTTAATCCCGACGGTACGATGAAAGATCCCAAGCAGCAAGAGTCCATCGAGAAGTTAGGCGAAAAAGTTGCTCACGTGGTGGCGAAGTTGCACGGATGAAATATGGCGCTAAGAGCGATCGCTGATTTGCTAAGCCTAAACTTGATCAAAGTAACTACTTATGAGGCTCTAACCTTTTAAAAGCTCTTAGAACAACCAAACACAGCAAAGCCCCAATTAAGCTCATTTGCCATAACCCACACCCAGCAGCAATTCCTAAAGCAGCGGAAACCCAAGTAGCCGCAGCCGAGGTGAGTCCACGAACTTTAACACCTGTTTTCGATTCGTCCTGAGACTCGCGTAAAATTTCTCCTGCGCCTAAAAATCCAACCCCGGCTGTAACGCCCTGAATGACTCTGCCAAGAGCCTCAGCACTTTCTTGTGCCGTACCGATTTGGAGGGGCACGAGAACAAAGAATGCTGAACCCAGACTGACCAGCATATGGGTTCTTAAACCTGCTGGTTTGTTCTTGAGTTGGCGCTCTAAGCCAATAGCCGCTCCAACCAGCAAGGCAAGGCATAGCCTTAAGAAAATTCCTAAGCCATCATTGGGAGAAAGGATGTAGGTTTGTGGCAATGTTGTGCTACTAAAAACGAAGTTTCAACCAGTCTAGTTTACAGGCTGGTTTATATAGATGAATAAAAGGGGAATGGGTGCGAGCTAACCATTCCCCTTTTATTCGCTAACGGAGAGGGGGGGATTCGAACTCCCGGAACCTTTCGGTTCATCCGATTTCAAGTCGGACGCAATCGACCACTCTGCCACCTCTCCAGGTGTGTTTTTTTATCATATCAAGGTTGTGGAATTTGTTACTACTAACTTAAAACGGGTTGGATCGCTGGCTCGGTGCGATGGTAAAGAATCTGCTCAGATGCAACGGTGAAGTCTTTACCAACCCAAATCAGGGAGACTTGGGAGACGATACCGCCTTGCAGAGAGACGAGAGAGAAATTATGTAGGCGGTTTGTCTCCGTTTGGATAATCCGAGGTACGCTGGCTGAATTTAAGTAAACGGTTCCCTCTGCGCTGACATAAACTGGGGTTCGCAAGTGGATCTTTGTGTGGCGCATAGTGTGGTGCATATGACCAAAGGTGACGAGGGGAATGGTTTTACCTGCGTCGCGAGTTTGGGCGATCGCATCTGCAAAATCCGGATCGCCATAGTCGCCACCGATAGGATGCCAATCTTTGCCACAGGGGTCTTCTGGGCGATCGCCTAACCCGACAGGCCCATTGTGACCTATAAAAATAATCGTTTCAGAAGCAGCACTCTGAGCCGCTGAGAGAATTCGGGCGGTTGACTCCTCGAAATTCTTCACCCCATACCGTTGTTCGTAGAACTGGGCATTTTTCCAGACTTCTCCGCCCCAGCTAAAAGGGCGACTCCCAACAACTGTTAAATTCAGGGCGGGAAAATCAAGCGAACCGTAACCGACATGGGTTTCTCCCAACAAATCCATCTGTTGCTGCACCCGGTCTTCTTTCTGGCGGTCGTAGGGACACCGACTTCTGCCCCAATCTGAGGCGCTGTACCAAGCGTCATGGTTGCCAAATATTGCCGCTTTGGGAAGATCGAGAGATGCGATCGCTCTCACCACATCCACCGACTCATTGCCGAAATCCCCTACAAATAGCACTAGGTCAACACCCAGATGCTTGAGGGCAATTTCATCATCGCTGTCCCACTGGTCGTGAATATCGCCAACAACCGCAATTTTGATGGGTTTTTCCGGGTTCCTCTGATTGCTCATCCTATCTTCCTCGTCGGTCTTTCTCCAGCATAAAAAAGCATCGCCTGTTTTCGCAGTATCCTCTGGTGTAACTCCTTTTTTTTGTTTGTGAGCGATCGCGTGATTTGATTTTGCCAGGAACACTTGCCTGCTTGGGCGGGGTCTAGAGCGTTGTTCACTTTCGACACAATTCACCGCCAGGTAGCACAAGCCGATGAGCGATCGCACTGATGCATCTAACTCTTATTGAGAACCGCTATATTAAAGCAAATTTTCTCTGACCTGACTTGCCCACAAGTTTTGGTAAAAACAACTATAATTACTGATTACACGCCTAGCGATTTGATTCCCCCAAAAAATTATCACTGTGTTTACTACTACACTTCCTCAGCGTAATTTTGCTCAGACAGCGGCATTCCCTCACGATTTATTTGAGGCAATTAACGCCCTCAAAAAAGAGTTAAACGCTGTTATTCTTGCTCATTACTATCAAGATTCTGATATTCAGGATGTAGCAGATTATATCGGAGATTCCTTAGAGCTTTCCCGAAAAGCAGCCAGCACAAATGCGGATGTCATCGTGTTTGCGGGGGTTCACTTTATGGCGGAAACTGCCAAAATTCTCAACCCCGACAAGTTGGTACTCTTACCCGACCTCAACGCCGGTTGCTCGTTGGCAGACAGTTGTCCTGCGGATGCTTTTGCTAAATTTAAGGCGGCTCACCCCGGTTATATAGTCGTTTCTTATATCAATTGCTCTGCCGAAATTAAGGCAATGAGCGACATTATTTGCACCAGTTCCAACGCAGTTAAACTGGTTCTTCAGATTCCAGAAGACCAGCCGATTATATTTGCCCCCGACCGGAATCTGGGACGATATGTAATGGAACAATCGGGGCGAGATTTGGTGCTGTGGCAAGGTAGCTGTATGGTGCATGAAACCTTCTCTGAAAAGAAGATTGTCCAGCTAAAAATTGAACATCCAGAAGCTGAAGTTATTGCCCATCCAGAGTGCGAACCGTCGGTGTTGCGCCATGCCAATTACATCGGTTCTACTTCAGCACTGTTGAAGTATTCTCAAGCAAGTTCCACTCAGGTATTTATTGTGGCGACTGAGCCGGGAATTATTCACCAAATGCAGAAGCAGGCACCTAACAAGCACTTTATTCCTGCACCGCCAATGAACGACTGTGCTTGCAATGAGTGTCCTCATATGCGGTTAAATACTCTGGAGAAGCTGTATTTAGCGATGAAAAATCGGGCACCAGAAATTACTTTGCCAGAAGAAACGCGAGTGGCGGCGCTGCGTCCAATTCAGCGGATGTTGGAAATGAGCGCCTAGTCAATGTTGGGTCGGGAACGAAACCTGATGGAAAAGAACCCCACCCCCAGCCCCTCCCCGCTTGCAGGGAGGGGAGATGGAGTAAGAGACGCAGGCGATCGCTTGGTTGGGGTTCTTCATTTCGGGGGATCGATTGGACTTGGTATAACAAGCAATAATGAACGATGAATGAGCAACGAATTGAATGGCGATGAATAGAGAGTGCTTGATCGTTTTTACTCGCTATCCAGAGCCAGGAAAGGCAAAGACTCGGCTAATTCCGGCTTTGGGGGAAGAGGGCGCTTCAAATCTTCATCGCCAGATGACCGAGCATACACTCTCGCAGGTAAGGGAACTGCAAAGCGCTCGCGCGACGAGAGTGGAAGTTTATTTTACTGGCGGCGACCAGCAGTTGATGGAAGACTGGTTGGGAGCTGATATCATCTATCAGCCGCAGGGTAAGGGCGATTTGGGACAGCGGATGAAGTCGGCGTTTCAAACGGCTTTTGCGGCTGGAATGGAGGGTGTTGCCATCGTCGGTACTGATTGCCCTGGTTTGGATGCGAAAATAATGGCGCAAGCATTTGAGCAGCTAAACGGTCATGATTTGGTTTTGGGACCAGCGATGGACGGCGGCTATTATTTAATTGGGTTGCGGCGGGTGATTCCAGAATTATTTGCGGGAATCAACTGGGGAACCTCGGAGGTGCGAGAAAAGACGTTAGCGATCGCTATCTCCCTTGGTTTGGCAGTTGCTTATCTTCCCCCCCTATTTGATGTTGACCGTCCAGAGGATCTTGCAAAAGTTACGAGTTTTGAGTTTTGAGTGATAGAAGCGGCAAGAATTTCCATCATTATTCCCGTTTTGAATGAAGCTGCTAACACGATTCGGTCAACATTAGCGAGTGTTCAGAATGTCAAAAATGTGGAAGTCATTGTAGTGGATGGGGGAAGTCAGAATGAAACCGTTGTCCTTGTGCAATCCTGGGGCGTTAAAGTTCTGTCTTCGGCTGCTGGACGTGCCTGCCAAATGAACGCGGGTGCAACGGCTGCGACAGGAGATATCTTGTTATTCCTCCATGCAGATACCTCTTTACCGCTTGGGTTTGAGAAATTAGTTCCGTTGACACTAGCCCAGTCTGGAACCGTTGCGGGTGCCTTTGAACTCAAAATTAATTCTCCAATGCGATCGCTACGTCTAGTTGAAAAGATGGTGAATTGGCGATCGCGCTTTCTTTCCCTGCCCTACGGCGACCAAGCTATCTTTTTAAAAGCTTCTGTATTTCACGATATTGGAGGTTTTCCCGATCTCCCGATTATGGAAGATTTTGAATTGATCCGTTGTCTGAGACGTTTGGGGCGAATTGCTATTGTTCCGACTCCGGTACTGACTTCAGCCCGTCGCTGGCACAAACTTGGGGTTCTAAAAACTACCCTGATTAATCAAATAGTAATTCTCGGCTATTTCTTGGGAGTTCCCTCATCTCATCTGGTTAAATTTTATCGTCCTAAGAAGTGAGCAGACCCTTTATCTAAAATTTGATAAAAATAACCTGAGTTCGGGATAAGGGAGGAACAAAACAGATAGACTAAAAGTTCTAAATTCTCATCCATCGGCTTTCCCCATTTTTAGTCTAGAAAAATTGTTCTGCTGCGTCAATGACTTCTAGCAAACCTTTGAATCAATCTCTTGAGTGCAAACTTCTTAGTATAGCAGTCGAAGCATAGATTAGGACCTTAGGCGAACGGCTGTATCTACTCGTTCGCGAAAATCTTCGATAGTCCCAAGCGATTTTCTGACTCGATTTTTAATCGGAAACCAGTAATGCTCAATATCATTTAAGTCGGGAGAGTAAGGGGGTAAATATTCGAGTTCACAGCCAACCGATTCGATGATTTTTCTAATTTTTTCGGATTTATGAAAGCTGGCATTATCTAAAATCACCATTTGCCCTGCTTTTAACTCGGGTAGAAGTTTGTCAGATTTTTCCAGATTTTAAGTCGTGGAATCTTTGTCCTTTTTCATTCCAGCCGTAGCCATAATCTTCTCTATTATCTATGCCCAATTCATCTACATAAACTTGTTTTTTTACTTCCTCTTGGCTGATTTTTAAGATAAATTCTGTTCTTTTCTATTCATCTCTTTCTCGATATCCGTAAGTTTTTTTCGGGTAAAACCAATCTTTTTCAAGCCTTTTCTAATTGTTCGCTCGCTGATTTCTTCCGTCCAGGCTTGGGCCATCTCTTGTTGAGTTTGACTACCATGTTTTTGGACAAACTCTCTAAACTTCGCTAAATCAGTGATTTTCGCCCCATACCCTTGTTGATATCCCTTCTTGGCTCTATAATCTCCCGTTTCTTCTCTTTTGTTAAGCCATAAGTTTATTGTATTTCGACTAATGTTGAAGATTTTACTAGCTTGGGTTTTTCCCATCCCTCCATCTATTGCCCCTATTACTTTTATTCTCACGTCGTAACTGTAGGGAGCGGGCATTTTTTTCTCCTGTTCACTCCTTTCTATTATTTGCTAACCCTTGCTTCGCTTGCTATATTGCAAAGGTTCTGTCTATTGATAGGTAGAAGGTCAGTTATAACACTTGGTATAGTTAGTGAGAATATAACTTGATGGCTTGTGCTTCATGCCTGTAATTGACCAGTCAGAGCTAAAATCTCTCGTGCGGGAAACGCGGCAACGTCTGGAACTCTCACAAGCGAAGTTTGCACAGAAGCTAGGGGTTTCATTTCAGAGCGTTAATCGTTGGGAGAATGGGCGGACTAAGCCCTTGCCGATTGCGTTGAAGCAGATTGAACACTTGCTGCATCAGATGGGCGATACAGGTAAAGATTTGCTCGTCAAATACTTCTCAAAGACTTCTGGAAGTGAGGAGGAGACCCATGAATGATAGCCTCCACAGCTCTGACTCGGATTTGGCAAAAAAAGATTCACTTCAAAGTTCGCAGGGAATTCCTGAAACGGCGTGGCGTCAAAGCCAGGAGTTTAATCAGCAGCTCCTCGACAGTAGCGATGACTGCATCAAAGTATTTGACCTAGAAGGGCGAATTCTATTCATGAGCCAAGCGGGGCAAGTGCGGCTGGGCATTCGGGATATAACCCCCTTCCTCAACACGTCTTGGGCAGAATTTTGGCAAGGAGCAGTAAAACAAGCAGCAATTGAGGCGATCGCTAAAGCAAGAGACGGCGAAGTTTGTACCTTTCAAGGAGCTTGTTTAACACTCAACGGCGAACTCAAATGGTGGGATCACAAAATTAGCCCGATTCGAGAGGATAATGGGCAAGTTGAACGATTGTTGTGCATTTCACGGGAGATCACGGAGCGCAGGCTCATGGAACTCGCTGTGCGCGAATCGGAAGCAAAATACCGTACGTTGTTCGAGTCAATCGACCAGGGCTTCTGCATCTGTGAAGTGCTGTTTGATGAGAACGAGGAACCGATTGACTATCGATATCTGGAAGTGAATGCGGCATTTGAACGGCTAACCGGATTGGAGCAAGCGAGTGGTAAAACGATGCGGGAACTGGTTCCCAATCATGAAGACTACTGGTTTGAGATTTATGGCAGCCTTGTGCGAAACCGGGAACCCGTTCGCTTTGAGCAGCAAGCGAGCGCAATGAACCGTTGGTTTAATGTCAATGCCTTTTGCATTGGAGAGCCACAAAGTTATCAGTTTGCTGCTTTATTTACCAACATTACCGAGATAAAGCGCATCGAAGCCGAACGCCAAAAAGTGGAGCAGGAACGCGATGGCTTTCTGGCGCTTGGGTCAGATTTGCAAGTGATTATGAGCAGCCACGGGTATTTTCACTGGGTCAGCCCCGCCTTTGAGCGCATTCTTGGCTGGACACCCGACGAAATGACCTCCCGCCCCTGGACTGATTTTCTGCATCCAGACGATATTCTCGCATCGGTCGGGGAAAGCGTCAGCGTGTTGTCTGGCTCCGAAACGTTGGCATTTGAAAACCGCTATCGGCACAAAGACGGCTCCTACCGCTGGTTGCTCTGGAGAGCGCAGCCCCACTTAGAAGAACTGGTGCTTTACGCAACGGCGGTAGATATCACCGAGCGTAAACAGGCAGAAGTCGCCCTGCGTCAATCTGAAGAACACTATCGCCGGTTGTTTGAGTCGATCGACGAAGGCTTTTGCACGATTGAAGTGCTATTTGATGCCGATGGTAATCCGATCGATCACCGCATTTTGCAAGCGAATCCCGCATTCGAGCGGCAGTCCGGACTTTCTAATCCAGTCAGCAAAACAGCAAGCGAACTTGCACCGGGACTGGAACAGTATTGGAATGACCTTTACGCACAAGTTATTCACACAGGTGAGCCTATCCGCGCTGAAGTGCGATCGGATGCACTCGATCGCTGGTTCGACATTTTGGTTTCGCGGGTCGGCGATGCCGCAATGCACCAGGTGGCAATTGTGTTTTCCGACATCAGCGAACGCAAACAGGCAGAAGCCACAATTAGGCAACGGGAAGCGCAATTTCGCCAGCTCGCGGACGCGATGCCGCAACAGGTTTGGATAACCGATGCTGGAGGCAACACGCAATATGTGAATCAGCAATGGACTACTTATACCGGACTGACCATAGAGCAGATTCAAGACATTCACTATGCGCTTCAAGTGATTCATCCCGATGATTTCGAGATGACGAGTGAAAGGTGGCGGACTGCCCTTGCCACGGGAACACCTTATCAAGCTGAATTTCGCTTGAAACACTTGGCTGCTCAGACCTATCGTTGGTTTCTCTCCCGCGCGATCGCCATTCGTAACGAACAGGGACAAATTGTGCAGTGGTTTGGCACTAGCACAGACATTGAAGAGTTTAGACGCGCCCAGACTGAACGAGAACAGCTCTTACACCAAGAACAAATCGCACGAGTTGTCGCCGAGAACGCCAATCGGATCAAAGATGAATTTTTGGCGGTGCTGTCCCACGAGTTGAGATCGCCCCTCAATCCGATTTTGGGGTGGTCTAAACTCTTACAGCGCGGCAAGCTAGATGCCGCCAAAACTCAGTTGGCATTAAAGACAATTGAACGCAATGCCCAGTTGCAAGCAGACTTGATTGAAGACTTGCTGGATGTGTCCCGAATTCTCCAAGGCAAGCTCAACCTGAATGTCAGTTCGCTTAATCTGGTCTCCATCATTCAGGCGGCGATGGAAACGGTACGGCTAGCAGCAGAAGCGAAGTCAATCCAAGTCGAGGCAAGCTTTGAACCGGATGTGGGTTTGGTTCGGGGAGATTCCACTCGGTTGCAGCAAGTGATTTGGAATCTGCTCTCTAATGCGGTCAAGTTCACGCCATCAGGGGGACAGGTGAACATTCGGTTGGAGCGCCTTGACTTCCACGCTTACATCACAGTCCGCGACACTGGGCAGGGAATTGAATCGGACTTTCTGCCCTATGTGTTTGACTACTTCCGCCAATCTGATGCCACAACAACCCGAAAGTTTGGGGGGCTGGGATTAGGACTAGCGATCGTGCGAAACTTAGTCGAACTGCATGGGGGGACTGTCGGAGTCGAAAGTCCAGGGACTGGGATGGGTGCAACCTTTACCGTCAAACTGCCACTGATGTCCATGCAGGCAGTCACCAGTCAGAACAATCAATCATCAGAGCCAGCTTCTGATTTAAACGGGATTCAAGTGTTAGTCGTGGATGATGAATCGGATTCACGGGAGTTTGTGACATTTGTGTTAGAGCAAGCGGGAGCAAAGGTCATGACCGCAACGACTGCTGCCGAAGCCTTGACAATGTTGATGCGCTCAAAGCCAAATGTTCTGCTGAGTGATGTCGGGATGCCCCAGATGGATGGCTATATGCTGATGAAACAGGTGAGAGCGCTGCCAACCGAGCAAGGCGGACAAGTTCGGGCGATCGCCCTGACTGCCTATGCTGGAGACTTTAACCAGCAACAAGCACTCCAAGCTGGATTTCAACAACATCTTTCAAAACCCATAGAACCAGATAGCTTAGTCAGGGAGATATCACGTTTACTCAATCACACCTAATGCTAGCAATCCGACTGCAATTAATTTTCTATGCTATTTGTACCCTAACTCTTATACCTGGGGTATTTTTTTCTCCTGTTCTACAAACAACCGTTTATGAGACAATTCTTGGGAGTTGACACTGCGTACCTCAAACTCAGTGTTATAGCAGTCGAAGCATAGATTAGGACCTTAGGCGAACGGCTGTATCTACTCGTTCGCGAAAATCTTCGATAGTCCCAAGCGATTTTCTGACTCGATTTTTAATCGGAAACCAGTAATGCTCAATATCATTTAAGTCGGGAGAGTAAGGGGGTAAATATTCGAGTTCACAGCCAACCGATTCGATGATTTTTCTAATTTTTTCGGATTTATGAAAGCTGGCATTATCTAAAATCACCATTTGCCCTGCTTTTAACTCAGGTACGAGTTTGTCAGATAACCATTGCTCAAACACGGCACGGTTACAAGAGCCTTCCCAGGTTAGGGGCGCTATCAGTTTCCCTTGGCATAAGCCACTTATCATACTCACTCTTAGGCTTCTTTTCTTAGATTTTAAGTCGTGGAACCTTTGTCCTTTTTCATTCCAGCCATAACCATAATCTTCTCTATTATCTATGCCTGATTCATCTACATAAACTCGCTCTTTTAATTTTTTTTGGTCGATTTTTAAGATAAATTCTGTTCTTTTCTCTTCATCTTTTTCTCGATATCCGTAAGTTTTTTTCGGGTAAAACCAATCTTTTTCAAGCCTTTTCTAATTGTTCGCTCGCTGATTTCTTCCGTCCAGGCTTGAGCCATCTCTTGTTGAGTTTGACTACCATGTTTTTGGGCAAACTCTCTAAATTTCGCTAAATCAGTGATTTTCGCCCCATACCCTTGTTGATATCCCTTCTTGGCTCTATAATCTCGCGTTTCTTCTCTTTTGTTAAGCCATAAGTTTATTGTATTTCGACTAATGTTGAAGATTTTACTAGCTTGGGTTTTTCCCATTCCTCTATCTATTGCCCCTATTACTTTTATTCTCACGTCGTAACTGTAGGGAGCGGGCATTTTTTCTCCTGTTCACTCCTTTCTATTATTTCCTAACCCTTGCTTCGCTTGTTATAACAGCTGTTTGTTAAGTCACACAGCCTTTAGCAGCCGCTGATTGCAACTGTCAAACCACTTAATCTTTAGTGGAAACACAACCGAAAGGTGATGAGTGGGAATTCAGCACCGAGTTAAATAAATCTGAGTTTGCCTTGGATGAATGAAGCCTTATATTTGAAAGCTGTGCAATCATCTCTGCACGGGATGAAACTTCAAGCTTACGGAACATTCGCTTTAAAGCTTGCTTCACGGAATTTTCAGTAATCCAAAGTTGATTGCCAATTTCCGCGTTGGTTTGCCCCAACGCCACCAATTCTGCAATTTGCAACTCACGAGCTGTTAAACGTTCGGCTTTGCCGTTCTGAAGGAAACCACTATTAAACGGTTGGTGCTGTGACTTTCCTGCAAAAATGCTTTGTGAATCCACTGTTGCAACCCAACTCGATAAGTGCAGGCAGATGGCACCTAAATCGACTAGATTTTCGCTATCAAAGGCAGGCATTATTTTGTCACGCGTGCAGCCGACTACACCCACGATTTGACCGTGATTGATGATACCCCTCTTCTGTCACTTTCCGGAGAAGCAAGTAGTAAATCAGTTAAATTATCCAGAAGCCAAACCGGGTTTAAATTGATTCATTGCAGCAATTAAATGATTAAATCCCAGCAAT